>NZ_BAAAYN010000051.1 GCF_039536245.1 Cryptosporangium minutisporangium
GGCGCCGGAGCGGTACCGGCCGATCCGGACGGTGGCCGTCCGCGCCCGCTCCCCGCGCTCCGCCTGGAAGCCGCCGAGGCCGCGCTCGCGGCGGGTGACACCGCGGGCTGCCGCCGGATGCTGACCGACGACGCGGCGACCGCTCCGGGTGACCGGGTACGCGCCGCAGTGCTGCGGGCCGAGGCGCTGCTGCAGGGCGGCGCCGCCGCGGAGGCGTTGGACGCGGTGTCCGCGGTCTCCGCGAACGGGGCGCCGGGCGTCTTGCGGGCCGAGCACACCCGGGTGTCGCTGCTCGCGGCGTTGAGCGCCGATCCGTCCGGTGCCCTGGCCCGCGCCGACGAGGTCCCACCAGAGCTGGCCGGCTACCCGGCGGTGCGGGTCGCGCTCGCGGCGCTCGTCGCCCGGGACCGGCGGGAGGGCTGGGTGGACGGGCTGTCGGCGGCCGTGACCGCCGCGCTCGCCGACGGTCGTCCGGTGGACGCCTGGTGGAGCGGCTGGCTACTCACCGAGCACCTGCTGGCCGACGGCCGGATCGCGGAGGCGAACGGCGTCGCGGGGCAGTACCGGGCCGCGTGCGCCGGTCAGCTCGCGTACAGCTGGGAGACCCGGTTCGCCGCCGCGGAGCTGTGGTGCGGGGCGCTGCTCGGCGCCGACCTGGACACCGTCGTCCGGAGCGCGGTCGACCTCCTCGATCGGACGCTGCCCGGCCAGGCCCGCAGTTACGCGCTGGCCGCAGCGTCGCTGGCGCTGGCCGACACCGGCGCGCTGGCCCCGGCGCGGACCCGGCTCGACCGGGACCCGGCCGCTCGGGCCGCCACCGGACGGGGGCCGGGGCCCGAGGTGGTGCGCTGGGTGGACCGCGAGGTGGCCTGGCTCGACGGGCAGCCGGACCGAGCCCTGGACGCGACCGGCGGCGGCCGGCTCGCCGGAGGGCTGGGCGCCGTCACCGCCCAGTGGGCGCGGCACGACCTGGGCGCGTCCGAGCCGGGTCAGAACGCTCGGCACCGTCTGCTGCCGGTGCGGGCGACGTTGTCGGCTTGGGCGGGCGTCGAGGGCGGGGACACGGCGACCGGGAGCGGCGAGTCGGATCAGGACGGCACCGGACCCGGTGCCCCCGTGCCCCGGGGCACCGGGCCGGGCGCCGGGGCCCCGGCGGTCACCGCGTTCGAGGCCGCTGCGGCGCTCTGGCAGGGCAGCGCACTGCGAGAGCAGATCCGGTGCCTGCTCGCCGCCGGCCTCTCCACGCCGGACGCCGACCGGGCCGTGCCACCCCTGCTGGCTGCGGAGAAGTACGCCGAGCACGCCGGGCTCACCGTCCTGCTCGGCCGCGTACACCGGGCACTTCGCCGGTTCTCGGTCCGCCGGGCGACGATCGACCGCAGCCGCACCAGCACGCTGACCGCCCGCGAGCGGGAGGTCCTCGCGCTGGTCGCGGCCGGGGAGCCGACCCGGCGCATCGCGGGCCAGCTCGGGATCTCCCGGGAGACGGTCGAGACGCACGTCCGGGCCGGGATGCGGAAGCTCGGCGCCCGTACCCGCACCGAGGCGGCGACGCTCGTCCTCGGCGGGGGCACCACGTGACCGGCCGCCCGCTCTACGTGCTGCGAACGGCCGCGGACCTGGCCGTGGTCGTCCGTCGGCTGGCCGCCGAGGGCTGGGCGGTGCGCACCGGCTTGAGCGTGCCGGACGAGCCCTGGGATCTCACCGCGACCAGGACGGTCGTCACCGGACCGGTCGCCGACGACGACGCCGTGGCCGGGGCGGTGCTGGCCGCGGCGCGCGGCGCGGGCGTCGTCGCGGTGGCCGACGCCGAGAGCACGACCGGCCAGGCGCTGCTCGCCGACCTGGCGCGGATCGGCCCGGTGCGCCGGGCACCACGGACCAGCGACACGAACGGACCCGCGGCGGCCCGGACGGAACCGGACGCCGGTGGGTCCGGTGACGGGTTACCGCTCACCGACGAGCAGCGGGCCCTGCTCGACCGGCTCGCCGCCGGTGACTCGATCGCCGCCGCGGCGGCCGCGGAGTTCCTGTCGCTGCGGACCGCCAACCGCCGCATCGCCGCCGCCCGCGAGGCGCTCGGCGTACGCACCACCCGCCAAGCCGTCATCGAGTACGTGCGAGCCCGCCGCTGACGAGTGCCCAGGCCGGTTGCCGAGTAGCCAACGCCCTCGGCGCTCCCCAGGCGTTGACTTCTCGTCAATTCGTCGGCGCAGACGGTGCCTGTGGATGACGTGAGCGGTACCTTCGGCGGCTGCGCCACGCTCTTGCGGTGGGAGATGTGCGCCAGCTCCGGGGGCGGGTGTTCCGGGGATCCGATGCGGTCCGCTGTGGGCTGCTGACCGCTCGTCAGCTACAGGGACAGGCGTGGCACCGGCTGAATCGCGACGTGTACGCCGACGCGGCGTTGCCGGTCACCCATCGGCTGCGGTGCGAGGGCGCGATGCTGTTGCTGCCGCAGAGCAGTGTGCTGACCGGACGCTCGGCAGCGTGCGTGCGCGGACTGCCGCTCGGCGACTGCGATGATCCGGTCCTGGCCATTGCTCCGCCCGGAACACGCAGCAGCGCGATCGCCGGTGTCCGGTTACGTCGGGCGGCGCTCGAGCCGCACGAGATTCGGTGCGGACGGTTACCGACGACCGTCCCGGCCCGAACGGCTTGGGAGATCGCCCGGGAGCCGGACCTGGTCGAGGCGGTGGTCGCAATCGACGTATTGCTGCGCCATCGCCATGTGCGCCCCGCCCAGCTGGCCGAACTGGCCGCAGCCCACCCCTACAGCCGGGCGGCGCGGGCCATCGGGCTGGCCGACGGGCGCGCCGAATCCCCGCAGGAATCCCGGACCCGGGTGCGACTCGTGCTCGCCGGCCTTCCGCCCCCGGTGCCGCAGTTCGAGGTGTGGGCTGGCGGCACGTTCCTCGGCCGCGTCGACTTCGCCTGGCCCGAGCATCGTGTCGTGCTGGAGTACGACGGGTTCTGGCACGCGGAGAAACGTCAATTCCTCCGCGATCGGCGGCGGTTGAACGGCCTGGTCAGCGACGGATGGACCGTCCTGCACGCCACCGCAGCCGACCTGGAGGACGACGAGGCTTTCGCGAGGCTGGTCGCGTTGATCCGGATCTCGCTAGCGACGAATTGACGAGAAGGCAACGTTCGCCGGGGATCTCGGGCGTTGGCTTCTCGGCAAACCGTCAGCGGCCGTAGGTCTCCAGGAGGCGCAGCCAGATCTCGCTGATGGTGGGGAACGAGGGCACGGCGTGCCAGAGGCGGTCGAGGGGCACTTCGCCGACGATCGCGATCGTGGCGGCGTGCACCAGCTCCGCCGCCGTCGCCCCGACGAACGTGGCGCCGACGATCACGCCGCGGGACGTGTCGACCACGAGCTTCGCCCGGCCCGAGTACCCGTCCGCGTAGAGCGAAGCCCCGGCCACCTGCCCCAGGTCGTACTCCACCGCCCGCACCGACAGGCCCGCGGCACGCGCCTCCGCCTCGGTCCGGCCGACCGCGCCGACCTCCGGATCGGTGAACACCGCCTGCGGCACCGCCGCGTGATCGGCGGTGGCCGCGTACCGGCTCCACGGTGTCGGCTCCGCCGCCGCACCGCCCGCCCTGGCCACGATCGCGGCACCGCACGCCCGGGCCTGGTACTTCCCCATGTGGGTGAGGAGCGCACGCCCGTTGACGTCGCCCGCGGCGTAGAGCCAGTCGACACCCGCCACTCGGCAGCTGTCATCGACACTGATCCCGGCCCGATCGAGCCCGGTCAGACCGACCGTCTCCAGGCCGAGCCCGTCGGTGGCCGGCGCCCGTCCGGTGGCCACCAGCACCTCGTCCGCGCGGACCGTGCGGCTCCCGTCCCCGTTCGCCGCGTCGGTCACCTCGATCCGGACGCCCGCGTCGTCCCGCTCGACCGTGGTGACCGTCGCCCCCAGCCGGACGTCGACCCCCGCCTTCCGCAGGCCGGCGACGACCGCCTCACCCGCGAACGGCTCCAGGCGCGGCAGCAGACCGTTCCCCCGGGCGATCAGCGTCACCCGACTGCCCAGCGCGGCGAACGCGGTGGCCATCTCGCAGCCGACGACGCCCCCGCCGAGTACCGCCAGCTCGTCCGGGATCGCGGTCACCGACGTCGCGTCGCGGCTGGTCCACGGATCCGCCTCGGCCAGGCCGGGAACGTCGGGCACGGTCGGGCGGCTCCCGGTGGCCAGGACGACGGCGTGCCGCGCGGTGACCCGGCGCACGCCGCCGTCCCGCGTCCGCACCTCGACCAGCCGCTCGCCGACCAGCCGCGCGGTGCCACGGACCAGGGCGATACCGACCGAGTCGAGCCAGCCGACCTGCGAGTCGTCCGACCAGTTGTGGGTGAACGCCGTGCGGCGTTCCAGCACTTGTTCCGGGTTCGGCCCGCCACGGACCGCGGTCGCCGCCCCGTCGACGCGGCGAGCGTCCGCCAGCGCGGCGACCGGGCGGAGCAGGGCCTTGCTCGGGATGCACGCCCAGTAGGAGCACTCGCCGCCGACCAGCTCCCGCTCGACGACGAGCGCCGTCAGACCGCCGCGGACGACCTGGTCGGCTACGTTCTCCCCCACCGGCCCGGCACCGACGACGATCACGTCGTACTCGTCCCCGCCCGACACCGTCATGCTCGCCGCCACCTGTCTCTCCGCCGCGTCCGGCCGCGCACGCGGCCGAGCGCACGGTATCCAATCCGCGCACCGGTCACTGCACGTGACGCCGAGCGTCGGCGCGGCGACTCTCCCGAGAACCCACCGCTCGCCCCCGACCCGACGTGGCCTTCCCGAAAACCCGCCCCGCAGCGCCAAGAGGACGCAGCTTCCCCCGAACCACTCTCACGGCGGCTTTCCCGAAAACCACCACTCAGCCGCCGGCTCGACGTGGTCTTCCCGAAAGACCACCTCTCAGCGCCCGGCAGGATGTGGCCTTCCCGAAAATCAACCTCCCAGCGCGCGGCGGAACGTGGCCTTCCCGGAAATGTGCCCCCGGCGGGACCGGTCAGCGCTGCGGGCGGGTGACGGCCCAGAGGGCGGCGGCGACCGCGGCCACCGCACCGGCGGCCGCTGCGTAGCTCGGCAGCTTCGCCACCCGGCCGTTCCGGGCCGCGGCGACCAGCGTCACGGCGTCCGCGCCGTCGGCGAGTGCCGCGGCGAGCAACCAGGGCCGCGACGCCGAGCCGCCGCGCGCCACCGTCCATCCGGCGCCCAGCGCGAGAGCAATCTCCCTGCTTGCGAACATTCGAGTGATAAATGCCGCTCGTCCCGCCGTGGCGCTATCGATACCCAACGACCGCGGAAGCGCAGTAGGCTGAACACTGGACACGGCTCCGACGGCCAACCGGAGTAGCGCAACCGCCAGGACGATCTGCCGGGAACGGTCAGTACCGGTCGATCCAGCGTCGGTCTGGTGCTCCACGCGTGTCCTCCTTGTAACCGATTGCCGCATACGCGCATGCGGGGCTGTGCTGCTGGGCACATAAGTCAACGACAGCGGAATCTTCTGTCCGTCATCGTCGTTGGTACCGGTGGCTGACCGCAGACGCCAGGGGGTTGATGCAGATGGGTGAGCGCACGCTGCGCGGTAGTCGGCTCGGAGCCGTGAGCTACGAGACCGACCGCAACACGGAGCTGGCGCCTCGCCAGCAGGGAGAGTACCTGTGCCCGCGTGGTCACCGGTTCACGGTCCCCTTCGCTGCTGACGCGGAGATTCCGATCACATGGGAATGCCGAGCCGACGGTACCGTGGCACGGATTATCGACGGTGACGAGCCCGAGGCGAAGAAGGCAAAGCCGCCGCGGACGCACTGGGACATGTTGCTCGAGCGGCGCACTGTCGCCGAACTCGAGGAAGTCCTGGCTGAGCGTCTGGAGGTCCTTCGGGGCCGCCGGAGCCGCTCGGCCTGACGAGGCAGCCACCACCAGTACGACGACGGAAACCCGCCGCCCCAACCCGGGGCGGCGGGTTTTCCGTGTCCGCGCCCGGCTTCCGAGCGGCGATCCCATGCCCGCCCCCGGGTGCGCCGCCCGGACGCCGCAACGCTCGGAAGGCGCGGCCGCTCCCCCGGTGACGACGAATCGGCCTCCAAGCGGTGCTCAGGGACCGATTCGTTGTCGCGTGGGGTGCCACCCGGACTTCGGTGGCGCAGGAACGGCGAGGAGCGGCGTCAGCGCTCGAGCTCTCCCTCGATCACCGTGCCACGCCCCGGCGACGTCGCCCGGGGCGGCATCGGCTCACCCTGTCCCGGCGCGGCAGCCGCGTCCGCCGGCGCGGTGTTCGCCCGCATCCGCCGCGAACGCACCTGCATCGGGCCGAGTAGCGCCGAGCTGACGTCCGGCGGGAGCCGCCGAACGGCCGACCGGAGCACCAGGCGCCCGGCGAGCATCCGGATCGGCGGGAGCAGCAGCAGAATGCCGACCACGTCGCTCAGGAAGCCCGGCAGGATCATCAGCAGGCCACCGACCAGGACGACCGCGCCTTCGGCGGTCTCCTTCGCCGGTGTTCCGCCGGCGGCTGCCGCCTCGCGGAGCGCCCGGAACGCCCGGGCGCCCTCCCGGCGCAGCAGCCAGCTGCCGAGCAACGCGCTGGCGAGCAGCAACACCAGCGTCCACCCGAGCCCGACCTCGTGGCCGACTTGGATGAGCACGCTGATCTCGACGGTCGGGACGACGATCAGCAGGACAAACGCGGCTAGGAAGGCTCGCACTCCTCCAGCGTACGTCTGCCCCGCTCGCGGAGGGCCGGATCGGCCGACCGCTCTCAGCGCCCTCTCAGTCCCGGCGTCCCCGTTGCCGGCCCACCCGGACGGTGGACGCCACCCCGACCCGGACGGGTGCCGTCCTCCCGACCCGGACGGGTGCCGTCCTCACCGCCGCCGGTCGAGGACCTTCTTCGCCGCGTCCAGTCGAGCCTGGACGCCCCAGAGCCCGACCCGCCACAGCGCCTCGCGGACGATGTCCGAACTCATCTTGCTCTGGCCCCGCTCGCGCTCGACGAACGTCACCGGCACCTCGACCACGCGGTAACCGGCGCGCCAGGCCCGGTACACCATGTCGATCTGGAAGCAGTAGCCCTGCGACGCGACGCCGCCCAGGTTCTTGGCGGCGATCACCTCGGCCCGGTAGGCGCGGAAGCCCGCGGTGCTGTCCCGCACCGGGAAGCCCAGCGCGAGCCGCGTGTAGAGGTTGCCGATCTGGGAGATCATCACCCGCGACATCGGCCAGTTGACGATCTTGCCGCCCGGCACCTTCCGGGACCCGATCACCACGTCCGCGTCGCGCAACGCGTTGAGCAGCCGGGGCAGCTCGTCCGGGTCGTGCGAGCCGTCGGCGTCCATCTCGACCATCACGTCCGCGCCGTGCTCGGCGGCCCAGGCGAAGCCGGCCAGGTACGCCGCACCCAGCCCCTCCTTGCCCGGCCGGTGCAGCACGTGCACGCGGGGGTCGGCGACCGCCAGCTCGTCCGCGATCTCGCCGGTACCGTCCGGCGACCCGTCGTCGGCGACCAGGACCTCGACCTCGGGCACCGCCCGGCGCAGCCGGGACACGATCTCGCGGATGTTCTCCGCCTCGTTGTACGTCGGGATGACGACGACCACGTGTCCGAGGCCCGGGTACTCCTGCTGTGCGGAGACCGGACCGGTCCCCCGCTCCGTCTTTTCGGCCGTCACCAGTGTCAGCCCTTCTCCGTCGCTCGTCCCACCCCGGCCGGTCGGCGCTGTGGGCTCCGTCGCAGTAGCCCGGCCGCCGCTATCGCGACCGCGCTGAGTGCACAGAACCCTGCCTCCGGCCATTGGCCAAGTGTGGTGGCCAGCGTACGGTTCTCCGACAACGCGAGTGACCGGATCAGCGTTCCGGCCGAGAAGAGACCCGCCTGGTCGTGAATCGTTCCGTCTGGCCCAATTGTCGCCGAAATTCCGCTTGTCGACGCCACCACTGCCCACTTTCCGTGCTCCACCGCACGCAAGCGGGCCATCGCAACTTGCTGAGCGCTCTCGCCGCTCATGCCGAACGTCGCGTTGTTGGTCTGCACGGCGAGCAGGTCGGCACCGGCGTTCACGGTATCCGTCACCAGGCCGTCGTACGCCACCTCGAAACAGATGACGTCACCGACCCGGACGGTTCCGGCGTTCGCCGTGGGCATGCCCACTGTGCCGATCTCGGTGCCCGCCTTGAAATCCCGGCGGACCAGGTCGACCTTGGTCGTGATCTTCCGCGCGAACGAGCGCAGCGGCACGTACTCGCCGAACGGCACCGGGTGTCGCTTGGCGTACCGGTCCACCGGGCCCTGGCCGGGCACCCAGACCAGACCGGCGTTCGTCAGGTACTCACCGGGGCCGCGCAGTACCGCACCGACCAGGATCGGCGCCTTGATCGCCTCGGCCGCCCGGCTGATCTCGTCGTAGGCGTCCTCGTTGACCAGCGGATCGATGTCCGACGCGTTCTCCGGCCAGATCACCAGGTCGGGCTGCTTCTGCGCGCCCACGGCGACGTCCTTGGCGAGCGCGATCGTGCGGGTGACGTGGTTGTCGAGCACGGCTCGGCGCTGCGCGTTGAAGTCCAGGCCGAGCCGGGGAACGTTGCCCTGGATCACCGCGACCGTGACCGTCCGCCCGTTGGCGGTCGGGGACGGCGTGAACCACCCCGCGAGGAGCACCAGACCGACGGCGGCGAGCCAGGCCAGCGCCCGCCGACCGCCCCCGCCCCAGGACGGACCGCCCCCACCGGAGGGGCCCGACGGCCCGGACGGCCCCGAAGGGCCCGACGGACCCGGCGGCTCGGACGGCGTCGACGGACCGGACGGCCCGCTCGCGAACAAGCGGTGGGCGAACGGCCGGTCCGCGAGCGGCCAGCGACGCCAGACGGCGGCGACGAGCAGGCCGCCGATCGCGGCGGTCGCGAACGTGACCAGCGGCGCTCCGCCGATCGCGGCGAACCCCAGCAGCACACCATCGGTCTCGGCGAACGCCAGCCGCCCCCACGGGAACCCGCCGAAGGGCCAGCGCGAGCGCACCGCCTCCTGGGTGACCCAGGCGGCGCCGACCACCAGCGGCCAGCCCCAGCGATACCGGTCGACGACCCGTGAGCTGGCGGCCAGCAGCGCGCCCATCCCGGCCACGTACGCGGCTTCGACGACCGCGAGCAGGTACGCGAACACGTCGCCGACGTAGATCCCGACCCAGTTGAGAAGCACGCCGAAGAACACCGCGCCGTGCAGGAGGCCGAGCCAGGCACCGCGCCGGGCCCGCTGCCGGTGGACGGCGGCGGCGAGCATCGCGACCGCGATCGGCGCGAGCCACCACACGTCGTACGGCGGGAACGCGGGGACCAGTAGCGCGCCGGAGCCGAGCGCCAGCAGCGCCGCGAGCCAGCCGCGCAGCGGTGGACGCTCCGGGTCGGGGATCCGCCCGCGTCCCTCCGGACGACGGCCCCACGGACGCCACCGCCGCGGACGTGCGGCACGCTCCCCGGTCGCCGGATCCCCGGCGGCACGCTCTCCGGCGTCCGCCTCGTCGGCGGCGGCGCGCGCCGTCACGTCCCCCGGGCCGTCAGAGACCGGGCCGTCGGAGACCGGAACGGTCGGGTCGGTCGGCCGCTCCGGGTCGGCTGACGGGGGGTCGGTCACCACGGACGCGGCGGATCCGCCGGTCGTGTCGCGTCGCGGCAGCAACGAGTCCTCCCTCCCGACCCGGGAGGGTCGTGTCCTGGCACCGATTGTGCCCACTCCTCGGCCGGACCGGGGCCGGTGGGGCGAGCTGCTCCCGTCGGCACCTGTGCTAGGGAGTACTGGCCGGGGTGGATTCGGGGCGCGTGTGCATTTGCGCGTCCCCCGGCCCACAGAACTGCCCACACGTCAGGCCTCCGGCCCGGACATGCCACAGGGGCGCGGCGTGCACGCCGCGCCCCTGCTTCGGAGATCCCCGACCGGTACGGGAGGAGGATGGGAGAACCTTCGGACCGACTGCGGAGCGGCTGGCTGCGCGCTACGCCAGACGTTGTCTACTGACCCTCCGTCACCACCATCACCACTGAACCCTCTTCACGCTGCGGCCTCCTCTGAGGTCAGACGACCTCTCGAAGCGGCCGGTCGAAAAGAGTTCACTACCTGGCACCGGTCGCGACCGTCGTCGTCCCGCCACCCCTCGCTTGCTGGACCTGGCCCCTGCGGTGGCGCCACCGCGTTTGCCCAGCTCCCGAGGGCACGTTCCGTCGCTTTCCGGTGCCCGAGGAAGTCACCCCGTCACCGTAATTGCCGTCCGTCTCCTGTCAATACCGACCGGAGCCGACAGTACGGACATCATGCCTGGTCAGCCACTGGAAGGCGAATCCGGCCCCGCACAACGAGATAATACGGATGGTCCGCGTGTCGGCGGCGTGTCGTCCGGACGGTCTCACTCCGCAGTGAACACCGTCTCACCGCGAACCACCGTCCGCAGGCACCGCGGCGGGGTCGCCCCGTCACTCAGCGCCGGAAGCCCCTGCACGCCGGCGCGCGGATCGGTGCTCCAGCGCGCAACCCGGTCGTCGGGAGCCTGGACGACCAGCTCCTCGACGTCCCAGACCGCGAACGAGGCGACCGCGCCGGGGACCAGCATGCCGCCGTCGTCGCGTCCGAGCGCCCGCCAGCCGCCTCGGGTGTGCGCGGCGAACGCCGCCCGCACGCTGATCGCGTGGTGCGGGTTGTGCGGGAACGCTGCCGCCCGGACGGTTCCCCACGGGTCCAGCGGGGTCACCGGGGCGTCCGAGCCGAACGCGAGCGGCACACCGACGCCGGCCAGACCGGAGAACGGGTGCAGCCCGGCCGCTCGCTCGGTCCCGAGCCGCTGGGCGTACATGCCGTCCGGGCCGCCCCAGGCGGCGTCGAAAGCGGGTTGGACGCTCGCCACCGCGCCGTGGTTCACCAGCGCCCGGATCAGTGTCGGGTCGAGCATCAGGGCGTGCTCCACGCGGTGCCTGCCGATCCGCAGGCGGTCCAGTCCCACGGTGGCCGCCGCCGCGGCGAAACCCTCCGCGACCGCCGCGAGGGCCCGATCGCCGATCGCGTGGAACCCGCCCTGGGTGCCGTTCGTCACGCAGTCGACGAGGTGCTCGGCGATCTCACCGGCGTCCAGGTAGAGGTGCCCGCTGGTACCGGGAGCGTCGGCGTACGGAGCGGCCAACGCGGCGGTGTGCGAGCCGAGCGCGCCGTCCACGAACAGGTCGCCACCCGCGCCGACCGCACCGAGCTCGCGTGCCTTCGCCGCCGACCGCCACTCTCCCCAGTACCCGAAGACGTCCGGCCCCGGCTCGGCCGCCGCCAGGGCCAGGAGCGCGGTGAAGTCGCCCTCGCCGCCGACGTCCGGGCCGCCGCACTCGTGCAGCGCGACGATGCCCTGGCGGGCGGCGTGCGCCCTGGTCTCGCGCTGGGCGGCGGCGCGCTGGGCGGCGGTGATCGAGCCCAGCGCGACCCCGCGGACGGCGTGGTGCGCGTCCCGGGTCAGCGCCCCGTCGGCGTCGTGACCGACGAGGTTCTCCAGGCCGGGAACCGCGGCCCGCAACGCGCTGGACGCGACCGCCGAGTGCACGTCGACGCGGGAGAGGTAGACCGGACGGTCCCCGGCCGCCCGGTCGAGCTCCGCGGTGGTGGGCGGGCGCCGCTCCGGCCAGGACGTCTCGTCCCAGCCGTGGCCGAGGACGATGCCGGGGTGGGTGGCCGCGTGCCGCTCGACCGCGGCCAGCGCGTCGGCGAGCGTGCGGACGCCGGACAGGTCGAGCCCGGTGAGCGTGAGACCGGTCTGGGTGGCGTGGACGTGCGCGTCGACGAAGCCGGGGACGACCAGCGCTCCCTGGAGGTCCACGACCTCGTCGGCGCCGAACGCGGCCGCCTCGGCGGCGTCGTCGGAGCCCACGAACAGCACCCGGTCGCCCTCGACCAGCAGTGCGGTCGCGAATGGATCCGCGGGGCTGTAGACCTCGCCGTTGCGGTAGAGCGTCGCCATGGGGGCCATTCTGCCCCGCACCCCGGACGCGCCCCGCCGGGCTCGGCACCGCCGTGGGCCCGGTCACCCGCCGGCTAGCCCCGCCAGGGTCAGGCCGCCACCGGCACGGCGCGCGGAGCGGCGACGCGGCGGAGTGTCCAGGACAGGCCGATCACACCCACCGACCCGAGCAGGAACCCCAGCGAGACGACCGAGTCGGGAACGGCCCCGCGCCCGGCAGCGAGCAGGAAGCCCACGGCGTAGAGCGCCACCGCCCACCGCGGGTAGACCCGCGTGCGCCAGAACGCCGCCGAGAACAGCGCCACACCCACCGCGAAGACCGCCGCGATCACCAGGAACCCGGCGCGCGTGCGGCCGTCGACCAGCGCGTCGACCTCGTCGGTGGAGAGGTCGGCGAACACGTAGTGGGACGCGAACTCGGCGATCAGCAGGCCGGCGACCCCGGCGAGGTTGAGCGCGTAGCCGACCAGGCCGAGCCGTCCGGCGGTGTCCCGGACCCGGAGGTACAGACCGGTCAGCGCGTACAGGGCCAGCACCGCCGGGAGCGGCGCGATGCACTCGGTGAACGCGTTCTCCGGCACGAGGCCCTCCCGCCGGAGGTCGTTGAAGAGCAGCAGGACGCCGGTGAGCAGGCCGGCGAGTCCGGCGAGCCGGTACAGGCTGGATGCGGGCACGAGAACCTCCGTGATCGATCGGGACGAGGCCCCGACCGTAGGAATCCGGCCCGGTCCGGCGGCAGTGCCGCGGGACGCATCCGCCGTCCGGTGGTCACCGGTACCCCTGCCGATCGGCACGTGTCGCTCGACCGGTTCACGCCGGATCCGCGATCCGGGCCCGGCGGCGCCGGTTACGGTTCCCCCGAGGCGGGAGGCGGTGGTTGCGGTGGTGTCGATCGCGCCGGTGGTCGGCGTGCGCGGACGGACGGGACCGCTGTTCGGGGTGGCGTCCGCGCTCTACGGCACGGTGCTCGCCGGCGGTCTGTACGTCGCCGCCGCAGGCCTCGCGCCGGCCGCACCGTGGCGGACCGCGGCGTTCGTCGCCGGGCTGGTCGGATTGCTCGTGCTGGAGTGGGTGGACACCGGCACCCACCGGGGCCTCGTCGTCCGGGCCGTGCTGATCCACGCGGTCGCTGCCGTGGACCCGTCCGGCCTGGCCCGGGTGCTGTTCCTGCTGGTGCCGTTCGCGGTCTACCGCACGCTCGGTCGTCGGGCGGGGCACGTGGCCGCGCTCGGGTACGGCGTCGGGGTCGTCACCTGGTGGACGCTGGCCGACGCCGACTGGCCGTCGGACCCGGAGGCGCTCGGCGACCTGGTCATGTTCACGGTCGGCCTGGCGTTCGCGGTCGCGATGGCCGCGGTCGCGGTGACGGCGGACGTCAACCGGGTCCGCGCGGAGCGTTTGGTGGACGAGTTGGCCGCCTCCCATCGGCGGATCGCCACGCTCGCCGCCGCCGAGGAGCGCGTCCGGGTCGCCCGGGACGTCCACGACAGCCTCGGCCACCACCTCACCGCGATCGCGATCCAGCTGGAGAAGGCCACCGCGTACCGTGAGCGGGACGCGGTGGTCGCCGCCCAGGCGGTGACCGACGCCCACGGATCGGCCCGGGCCGCACTCGCCGACGTCCGCCGCTCGGTGGCGGCGCTGCGGACCGGGACGTCCTCCTCGTTGAGCGCGGAGCTCGCCGCGCTCGCCGCGCGTCTCGGCTCGTCCGGGACCACGGTCACGTCCGCGGTCCACGGCGACGAGCAGAGCTGCCCGCCGGAGCTCCGCGCGACGCTCGTCCGCGTCGCCCAGGAGGGTCTGACCAACGCGGTCCGGCACGCGGGTGCCCGCTCGGTGACGGTGACCGTTCACTGCGCGGCGGACGCGATCGCGCTGACCGTCCGCGACGACGGCTCCGGCCTGCCCGGCGAGGCGCACGACCTACCCGGCTACGGCGTTCCCGGGATGCGCGAGCGGCTCGCCGCGGTGGGCGGGACGCTCGACCTGACCGGCCCGCCCGGCCGCGGCACGACGCTGACCGCGCGGATCCCGGTGGGTGCCGGGTGAGGCCGGTGCGGGTCCTGGTCGTGGACGACCAGCGCCTGGTCCGGGAGGGCGTGGCGTCGCTGCTCGCGCTGGCCGAGGACATCACGGTGGTCGGCACCGCCGCCGACGGCCGGGAAGCGGTGGCCGAGGCCGTCGCACGGCAGCCGGACGTCGTCCTGATGGACGTGCGGATGCCGACCACCGGCGCGGCACCCCCCGCGCAGCCCTCGACCGGAACGGTCGCCGACACCGGCGGGATCGAGGCGACGGCGGTGATCCGCCGGCAGGCCCCCGGCTGCCGCGTGGTGATGCTGACGACGTTCGACGACGAGGAGTACGTCGTCCGGGCGCTCCGGGCCGGCGCCAGCGGTTACTTGCTCAAGGACCTCCCGGCCGCGGAGCTGGCCCGCGCCGTGCGGATGGCGCACGCGGGCGTCGATCAGTTCGATCCGGCGGTGACCGCCCGGCTGCTCGCCGCGCTCGATCGGGGCGCGACGCTGTCCGCCGCCGCACCGCTGCCTGAGGGCGTTCCGCTCACCCCGCGCGAGGTGGACGTGCTGCGGCTGGTCGCCCGGGGCTCCACGAACCGGGAGATCGCCGACACGCTGGTGGTCAGCGAGGGCACGGTGAAGAACCACGTCTCGAACATCCTGAGCCGCCTGGGACTGCGGGACCGCACCCAGGCGGGGCTCTACGCCCGCGACCGCGGTCTGGCCTGACCCTGCGCGGGCCGGGCCGGGCCGGGCCGGGCTGGGCCGGGCAGGGTCGGCCGCGGGCAGGGTCGGCCGCGGGCGCAGGCGGTCAGAGCAGGGTGAGGGTCCGGGGTGTGTCGTTCAGCCGGTCGGGGCCTTCCTCGCCGCAGACCACGATGTCCTCGATCCGGGCGCCGTACCGTCCAGCCAGGTAGAACCCGGGCTCGACGCTGAACGCCATGCCCGGCTCGAGCACGGTCTGGTTGCCGCCGATGATCCAGGGCTCCTCGTGCTCCTCCAGGCCGATACCGTGCCCGGTGCGGTGGATGAACGCATCCCCGTACCCGGCGGCGGTGAGCACGTCCCGGCAGGCGGCGTCGATCGACGCCGCGGTCACCCCCGGCCGCACCGCGGCGACCCCCGCCTCCTGCGCCTCCTGGAGCACCGCGTACGCGGTCGCGAAGCCTTCCGGCGGTGCGCCGAGGACGTAGGTGCGGGTGGAGTCCGAGCAGTACCCCTCGGCCGTGATCCCGCCGATGTCGACGACGACCGGGTCGCCCTCCTCGATCACCCGGTCGGAGACCGCGTGGTGCGGGCTGGCCCCGTTCGGCCCGGAGCCGACGATGACGAACGACACCTGCGCGTGGCCCTCGGCGAGGATCGCGTCCGCGATGTCCCGGCCCACCGCGGCCTCGGTGCGCCCGGCGACCAGCCACTCCCCCATCCGGGCGTGCACCCGGTCGATCGCCTGCCCGGCCCGGCGTAGCGCCTCGACCTCGGCCGGCGACTTCCGGACGCGCAGCGGGCGCAGCACCTTTCCGGCGAGCACCTGGTCGGCGTCGGGGAACGTGGCCCGGAACGCGAGGACCTGCTCGGCCCACATCCGGTCGGCGAGGCCCAGCCGCCGGGGCCCACCGCCGAGCACGCCCCGGATCAGCGCGTACGCGTCCTCGCCCTCCGGGAACGCGCGGATCTCCAGGTCCAGCCCGCCGGCTGGCGACGCCTTCGCGGCCGGCTCCTCCAGCGCGGGGACGACCAGCACCGGGTCGCCGTCCGCGGGCAGAACCAGGCAGGTCAGGCGCTCCAGCGCGTGCGCGTCGTAGCCGGTCAGGTAGCGCAGGTCGGCGCCGGGCGTCAGCAGCAGGGCGTCCAGGCCGGCCTCCGCGGTGGCCTGCTGGGCCACCCGCAGCCGATCGGACGGGTAGAGCGACTCAGACATGCCGTCAGATTACGGCGTTCGACGCCCGGCGGCGGCCCGCACGCCGACGGCCCGCAGGCACGGGGTCAGGCGTCGCTCGGCAGCTTGTAGCGGCTCCGGGACGCGGCCGGCACCAGGTCCAGGTAGTCGAGATGCCGGGCGATCCAGCCGGAGATGTACGGGCAGCGCGGCAGAACCTCCAGGCCGCGGCGGCGCGCGTCGTCCAGGACGTAGCGGGCCAGCTGCGACGCGATGCCGCGCCCCTCGAACTCCGACGGCACCCCGGTGTGGGTGAACATGATGACGTCGCCGTCGAGCTGGTACTCGACCACGCCCGCGAGCGTGCCGTCCAGGTTCGCCTCGTACCGGCTCTCGTCCGGTGCGTCGGTAATGGCCAGCTCGGTCATGGTTACCTCCCCAGGTGCGGTTGTCCGGTGCAGCGCGAGTTCCCCGCTCGGGATTCCCCGCGGGCGTGTGACTCGCGCGACCGGTGGGGCGAAGTCTGGCAGGCTGCAGGCGTGACCAGGACACCCGGGGCGTTGATGCTCCTCGACGCGGCCAGCCTCTACTTCCGTGCGTTCTACGGCGTCCCGACGTCGATCACCGCGCCGGACGGCACGCCGATCAACGCCGTCCGCGGCTTCCTCGACATGACGTCGACGCTGGTCACCCGGTACCGGCCGACCCGGTTGGTGGCGTGTCTCGACGAAGATTGGCGCCCGGCGTGGCGGGTCGCGCTGGTGCCGTCGTACAAGGCGCACCGGCTGGCCGAGCCGACCGGTGACCCGACCGTCGAGGAGGTCCCGGACCTGCTGGCGCCGCAGGTCCCGATCCTGCTGGAGGTCCTGGCCGCGGTCGGGATCGCGGCGGTGGGCGCGGCCGGCTACGAAGCCGACGACGTGATCGGGACGCTGGCCACGCGCGGCCCGGGGCCGGTGGACGTGGTGACCGGCGACCGCGACCTGATCCAGCTGATCGACGACGCGAACGGCGTCCGGGTGCTCTACACCGGACGTGGTGTCGCGAAGCTCGAGGAGATGGACGCCGCCGCGGTGCGCACCAAGTACGGCGTCGAACCGACTCAGTACGCCGACTTCGCCACCCTGCGCGGCGACCCGAGCGACGGCCTGCCGGGCGTCGCGGGCATCGGCGAGAAGACCGCGGCCGGCCTGCTCAGCCGGTTCGGTGATCTCTCGGGCCTGCTGGCCGCGGTGGACGCGCGCAACCCCGCGCTGCCTGCCGCGCACTGGAAGCGGCTGGACGCCGCCCGCGAGTACCTGGCGGTGGCACCGGACGTCGTGAAGGTCGCGTGTGAGGTGGCCATTCCGCCGGTCACCGACGCGCTCCCGTCAGCGCCCGTGGACCCTGAGCGCCTGACAGCGCTGGGGGCCCGCTGGGGGTTGGAGAGCGCCGTCGCGCGCCTCGAGAAGGCGCTCGCCGGGTCCTGACCTCAGATGGACGCTACGCGCGCCGACGTAGCGTCCATCTGACGTCGACGGGGCGCGGCGTCACCCGGCGGCGACGGGACGCGGCGTCGCCCGGCGATCGACAGGGCGCGGCTCAGTGCGGGGACGGGGCCGTGGGGAGCGTCAGGCGGAACGTCGTCCCGTGGCCGGGCGCCGATCGGACGTCGAGGTCACCGCGGTGGGCGCGCGCGATCGCGCTGACCGTGCCCAGGCCGAGGTGTGCGTCCTCCTCCTGACCGCTGCCCTCGCCGAGGACCAGCCGCAGCGGCCGGAGCAGGCCGCGTTGCCGCTCCGGGTCGATGCCGACGCCGGTGTCCTGGACCTCCACCGCGGGTTTCGGCTCGGCCAGCGCCCGGAGTTTCAGCTGCCCGCCGCGGTCGGTGAAGCGGAGCGCGTTGCCGGCCAGGTGACCGATGGCGCGCTCCAGCAGCACCGGGTCGCCGACCGTCCAGACCGGATGCTTCGCCTCCACGGTCACGGCCACCCCGCTGCCGTCCGCCGCCGGTGCCACCGCGGAGCCGACGCGGTCGACCACCGCGGCGAGGTCGACCGGCACGTGATCGCGGGCGGCGTCGCCGTGGCGGGCCCGGGCGAGCAGCAGGAGCGTGTCGATCACCCGGAGCATCCGGTCGGAGTTCGCCTTGACGGCGTTCACCAGTCGTTTCGCGGTCGCTGGGTCCAGGCCGGCTGCCTGGTCGTCGGCGAGGAGTTCGAGCAGCGTGCGGATCGCGGTGAGCGGCGTCCGCAGATGGTGCCCTACCAGGTCGACGAAGTCGTCGATGAAATCGTGCGGGGTGGCGGGGGGACCGCCGTCGCCGACTCCGGTGTCGCGGTTGCGGGACCGGAACGCTGCCTGGAACGCCGCGTGGTCGGCGTCCGGGTCGACGCCGTCCGCGTCGGTGACGTGGGTGCGGGCGTGGTGTCCACTCTCGCCGTCGTCGGGGTGCTGTTCAGGAACGTGAACGCCGTACTCATGACCCGCGTGTTGACGGAGCGGAGCATCCTCGTGCCGCACTGAGCCCCCAGTCGGAATTGCCCACAGTAGATTTGACCCTGCACGGACGCCCGGTATGCCGGAATCTAACCACAGGAAATGCCGCAAACAGCGCCAACGGCGCGCGCAGCGTCGTCCACCACGAGCAGTGAAAGCGCCGCAGGCGCGCGCAGTTTGCTTGAACCTGGAGCCCTCTGAGGGCGGCGCTGCCGATCCGGCGCGGCCACGCCGCGTATAACTTGCTACTCAAGTGGTCGCGCCGGCTCGGCAGCGTCGTTCTCAGAGGGCCGTATAGGCGACTACGCCTCGGCGGGTGGCGTCTATCGCCTGGCGGGCCGTGGACCGCAGGTCGCTGCCGGCCGGGGCCGCGCCCGCGATCTGGTCGAGCAGGTCCAGCACCTGCCGGCACCACCGCACGAAGTCTCCGGCAGGCATCTCACCCTCGACACCCGCCGCCGCGGTGAGCACCCGCTCCAGCGGCTCTCCCCGGGCCCAGCGGTAGGCCGGCCAGACGAAGCCGTAGTCGGGCTCGCGGGTCAGCGCCAGGCCCCGATCCCCCTCGTCGGCCTGCAGCTCCGCGGCGAGGCGACCGATCACGGTGAGCGAGTCCCGCAGCGGCCCGTTCGGTACCGGCGTCGGCCCCTCGTCAGCCCGCCGGGCCTCGTAGACCAGCGCGGACACCGCACCAGCGAGCTCCGCGGCCGACAGGCCATCCCAGACGCCGGCACGCAGGCACTCGGCGACCAGCAGGTCGGACTCGGACCAGATCCGGGCCAGCCCGCTGCCGGCCTCGGTCACCCGCTCGCCGTCCAGGTAACCCCGGCTCTCCAGCAGGCCGCAGACCTGGTCGAAGGTCCTGGCGAGCGAGTTGGTGCGGGTGTGCACGCGCTGCTCGAGCTGGTGGGTCTCCTTCGCCAGGCGGTCGTAGCGCTCGGCCCAGCGGGCGTGCTCCTCCCGGTCGTGGCACCCGTGGCAGGGGTGGCGGCGCAGGGCCGCACGCAGCTCCGCCAGCAGGTCGTCGTCGGCCGCCGCCGCCCGGCCCTTGCGCTTCCGCACCGCGGCCAGGTCGGAGGCGGCGGTCCGCAGCGACGACGCGAGGTCGCGCCGGGCCTGCGGCGACCGGTGGTTGAAGTGCTTCGGCACCCGCATCCGGGTGAGCACCTCGACCTCGTTCGGGAAGTCGGCGAGCGACAGCCGGCCGGCCCAGCGATCGGCGGTGAGCACGAGCGGGCGAGCCTCGCCCAGCGGTTGCGACCCCGGGTCGAGCACGACGGCCAAGCCGGCGCGGCGACCGCTCTGGACCATGACGACGTCGCCGATGCGCAGCCGCTCCAGCGAGTCGGCGGCCGCCGCCCGCCGCTGCGCCGCGCCCTGTTTGGCCAGCGCGTTCTCACGGTCCTTGATCTGCCTGCGCAGCGCCGCGTACTCGGCGAAGTCACCGAGGTGGCAGGTCATCGACTCCAGGTAGGCGTCGAGCGCGTCGTTCTGCCGCTGCGCCTGCTTGGCCAGTCCGACGACGGCCCGGTCGGCCTGGAACTGGGCGAACGAGGTCTCCAGCAGCTCGCGGGCTCGCTCCCGCCCGACCGAGCCGACCAGGTTGACCGCCATGTTGTAGGACGGCCGGAAGCTCGACCGGAGCGGATAGGTGCGGGTCGACGCGAGGCCGGCGACGTGCCGCGGATCGATCTCCGGCGACCAGACCACGACCGCGTGCCCCTCGACGTCGATCCCCCGACGCCCGGCGCGGCCGGTGAGCTGCGTGTACTCCCCCGCCGTCAGGTCGACGTGGGTCTCGCCGTTGAACTTGACCAGGCGCTCCAGCACGACCGAGCGCGCGGGCATGTTGATGCCGAGCGCGAGCGTCTCGGTGGCGAACACGGCCTTGACCAGCCCACGGACGAACAGCTCCTCGACGACCTCCTTGTAGACCGGGAGCAGCCCGGCGTGGTGAGCGGCCAGGCCTCGCTGCAGCCCGTCGAGCCACTCCCAGTAGCCGAGCACCTGTAGGTCTTCGGCCGCGAGGTCGGCGGTGCGCTCCTCGGCGATACGACGGATCTCGATGCGCTCCTCCGGCGTCGTCAGGCGCAAACCGGCGGCCATGCACTGCTGGACGGCGGCGTCGCACCCGGCGCGGCTGAACACGAAGGTGATCGCCGGGAGCAGGCCTTCCCGGTCCAGGCGCTCGATCACGTCGGACCGGTACGGCACCAGGTTCTTCGCCCGGATCGGCCGGCCGGAACGGCTGAACTGGACGCGACGCAGTTGCTCGCGGACGTAGCGGGTGAGTTCCGGGTCGACGTCCTTGTGGGAGGGCTGCCCGGTCGCGGACGCCTTCTCGGTGAACAGGTCGAACATTCGCCGCCCGACGAGCATGTGCTGCCAGAGCGGCACCGGGCGGTGCTCGGAGACGACCACGGCCGTGTCGCCGCGGACGGTGACCAGCCACTCCGCGAACTCCTCGGCGTTGCTGACCGTCGCCGAGAGGGAGACCAGCGAGACCGACTCGGGGAGGTGGATGATCACCTCCTCCCACACCGCGCCGCGGAACCGGTCGGCGAGGTAATGCACCTCGTCCATCACGACGTAGGCCAGGTTCGCCAGGGTCGCGGAGCCGGCGTAGAGCATGTTCCGCAGTACCTCGGTGGTCATGACCACCACCGGCGCGTCGCCGTTGATCGCGTTGTCGCCGGTCAGCAGGCCGACCTTGTCAGCGCCGTACCGGGCGACCAGGTCGTTGAACTTCTGGTTGGACAGCGCCTTGATCGGCGTCGTGTAGAAGCACTTGGTGCCCTGGCGCAGCGCCAGGTGGACCGCGAATTCGCCGACGACCGTCTTCCCGGCGCCGGTCGGGGCGCACACCAGCACCCCGCGCCCGTCTTCGAGCGCCTGGCAGGCCTCCCGCTGGAAGTCATCGAGATCGAACGACAGTTGCGCGGTGAAGTCGGTGTACCCCGGGTAGGCGGCGCGCCGACGAGCCGCCGCGTACTGCTCGGCGGGGGAGCTCATGAGGCCAAGGCTACGCGAGGATGCGACTGGTTCACGCGTCGCGGCCCTCGGGGGTGTTACAGGTCGCGGCCGCCCGAAGAGGCCAGAACCGGGAGATGGCGACATTCTCGATGTTACGGGCGGCGCCACCGGAATTTCCCGCCATTTCTCGCCCGGCGAGTAGGACACACGAGTCGACGGCAGGGTGAATTACCCCGCCGTCGAATTCATGTACCGATTTCCGCTACGCCGTGGTTGCAACTTCCCCGCTCACCACGGAAATACCGTCGACCATCGGCTTCAGCTCGGGAACCTCCGAGAGACAGCGCAGCGTCCGCGTCACCCGTTCGACGTTCAGACCCTGTCGGGCTCCGTCGAACTGCGCTCCTCGCAAGGAATCCACGAGAAGCGGGACGACCGGGCCGAGATCCTGAACCGTCGCACCTTCTCGCGCCAGGATGTCCGGGTCGCAGCCCCATGTCAGGATCCGCATCCGCTGCGCCGGGTCGGCGCCGTCGAACGTGGCACGGCAGCCCCATTGCAGGAAGTCGGCGAGCCGCTTCTTGTGCACGGCGCGATCGTCGACGTCGGAGCTCTCCACGTCCGCGCAGAGCCGCTCGATCTCGGCGGCCACCGGAACCGACGGGTGCGAGGGGCGGGAGATCATCATCCCCTCGTCCTCGGTGAGGTGGGCGTCGTCGGACTCCAGCGCGTTGAGCATCGGGTGGGTCTTGCACGGGTCCGACCAGTCGAGCTGACCGAGGAACGTGTGCTTCTCGTAGCCGGCCGGCAGGCCCATGAAGCAGAGCGGGACGTCTCGGCCGCTCACCGCGATCGTGTGCAGAGCCAGCCGGAGGATGTCGAGCGGCCAACCGAGGTCACCGACCGTGACGAGCGTCGCCTCGCCGTCGTCCACATAGAGCGTCGTGTTGAGCACCAGGGCCACCGCCTCGGACATGCTCTGCACGTACATCAAGCGATAGGGCTCGTGGATGTTCAGGACGCCGGCGTCGACCTTCCGCCGGAAGTCGTCGAAGACGATGCTGTTCTCGGCGATGTGCGTGAACCGGACCATGCCGATCTTCGTCGCGAGCGACGGCGCTTCCTCGGCGATCATCCACTCCGCGACCTTCTTGCTGCCCGCGTAGATGTCGGGCGTGTAGTACCTGGCCGCTTTTCCGGTGGAGGCGTGGACGCAGATGTCCACCCCGAACTGGTCGCAGAGCGTCAGGACGTTCCGCGTGCCGGTGATGTTCGTGCTGATCGTGAACGCGGTCTCGAACTCGGCGAGACCGGGTTCCCGCTGTGCGGCGAGGTGGTAGACGATCTCCGGGTTGAACTCGGCGAAGACCTTGCCGGTCGCTTCCAGGTCGCGGATGTCGGCGATCACCGGAACGACGCGGTTCTCCGCACCCTCCGGAATCGGTGAGTCGCGCAGGTCGAGCGCACAGATCGCGCCGGTCGGCAGACGGTTGGCCAGCGCGGCGACGACCTCCGAGCCGACCGCACCGGCCGCGCCGGTGACGAGCACCCGCTTGCCGCGCAGGAAGTCGGCGAGGCGAGTCGTCTCCAGTGGAACCGCGCGCTGCCGGTAGATCTCCATCGGGTCGACGGTGATCGGTTCGTCGGCGTCGTAGGACTTGATCAGCGCGCTGGTCAGGCCCCACAGCCGGGCGCGCACGGGTTCCGGGTTCGGACCGAAGTCGCCTGCCGGTGCCAGCGCCAGGATTTCGTCGATGATCTCGGCTCGACTGAGCATGGACTGCCCCCCATCCTCGATGTTCGTGACCGTCTGGAGTCGTCTACGGACACCCACCGACTCCCCGACGCGGCCAGGGCCTCCGCGGCCCCGGCCGAGGGGGTGGTGGGGGTGTGGATCGCACGATCGCCCTGGCTGATTCGCGACCCTTCGCCTGACGCCCGGCGCAGCGCGTGAATGGGAATCGTCTGGGTTGCCACCCACGCTCCATTCACGCCGTCCGGCACCGATCAGGGTTCTGGGTTAACGGAAAGTTTCGAATACACGAAGGCCCGCCGGGAAAAGACAATACAGCCCACGCGCATCCCCACGCTATCGGTCCCGCAAGCCGATCGGGTCGAAGTCGAGATCGCGGAGTACCGAATCCGGCAGTTGCCACCACATCGGCGACGGGGTCACGGGGAGTGCTAGCACTGGGACATACTTTCGTCGAAACAATACCGACGTACGGCCCCCTGAACCGTGGTCAACAGCGCTTTTCCCGCGACAGATATCCGTGCAATCGTCACCGAGGGTCGCCTGACGACTTATTACCATTACATATTTGTTTCCTAATAGCGAGCCTGTTTCACGCGAGAACCACGCATTACCTACTTCGCCGATAGGAGTGCCTCGACCGCAGTCGACGTGGTGAAGTGGGTTAACGTGGCGACGTGTCAGATGCCCGACAGCTCCGCCCTATTGACGCCGTCCTCTTCGATTTCTCCGGCACGTTGCTCTCGGTCGAGCCCGCCGAGGAGTGGCTCCGGAGAGCCGCTACTCCGCTCGGACTCCACTACTCCCCCACGGAGGCAGCCGAGCTGACCGAGCGGCTGCTGTGGGCCGGTCGCCCCGGCGGTCCCGCGCCGTCGGACCTCACCGGTGCGCTGATCGACGCGTACGCGTCCCGGGACCTCACCCCGGAATTGCACCGGGAGACCTACACCGCGCTGATGGCCCGCGCCGACCTGCCCGACCCCCGACTCGTCGACGCGCTCTACGACGCGATGCTGCCGCCGGAGGCCTGGGTGCCCTACCCGGACGCCGCACCGGTGCTCGCCACCCTGCAGGAACACGGCATCAAGGTCGCCGTGGTCAGCAACATCGCGCACGACCTGCGGCCGACGTTCGACCAGCACGGGCTGAGCCGCTGGATCGACGCGTTCGTGTTCTCGTACGAGCTCGAGGTGATGAAGCCGAGCCCGAAGATCTTCCACGCGGCGTGCGAAGCGCTCGACGTGGTGCCGGAGCGCGCGCTGATGGTCGGGGACACGACCGCGGACGCGGGGGCGGTCGAGGTAGGGATGCCGGTGCTGGTGCTGCCGGCCAGCCCGCCCGGTGTGGTCCACGGCTTGGCGGCGGTGTTGGCGCTCGCGGGAATCTGACCACCGCGCGCCGGCCTGGCGCGGCCGGCCCAGGCCGCCTGGGACCGGTCGGGCCGGGCCGAGTGCTTCCCGGCGGCGGGCGGACCGCTGAACGGCCGGGGAGGATCAGCCGTTCGGCCGGAACCGCCGGTGAAGGCTCAGCTCGGCGATTCCCGCGCCGACCTCCCCGGCGAAGCGCGAACGCACCCGCGATCGCGGTCCGGACCAGGCACGGAGCGTGCCGGTCTCACGGAGGAGACCCCCATGCTTGCTGTCCGCACCCGGCGCACTCGCCTCGTCGCCGCGCTCGGGGCCAGCGTCCTGGCCAGCGGTGCGGTGCTCGCCGGCGCGTCCATCGCGTCCGCCGCGGTCGCGCCCGCGCTGTCGATCAAGTCGCTGAGCATCAGCAAGGGCAACATCGCCGGCGGCACCGCGGTCGTCATCACCGGAAAGGGCTTCAACGCTCTCGACGAAGGCGTGCCGGCGAGCGTCATGTTCGGCACCCAGGCGGTCGCTTTCTTCAACGTGCTCTCCGACACCCAGCTCGCCACCAGGGCGCCCGTCCCCGCCTCATCGGATCTGAGAGACCTGGTGAAGGTGCAGGTCAAGATCACCGACGGCGACCACACGACCGCGAACACCACCGCGGACGACTTCACCTACCTCCCGCCGATCGCGGTCGCGGTCCCGGCCGACACCGTGTTCAGCGCCGCCGGCGGTACGGTCGTGCGCCTGACGCTCAGCGGCGACAACCTCGACCTCGGCACCGCACCGACGTTCGCGTCGAAGAAGATCAGCGCGACCGTCAACGGCGTGCTCGGCAAGCTGAAGTACGTGGACGCGACCCACGTCGACCTCGCCGCGCCTCCCGGAACGCCGACCACGAGCGGCGGTGCGGTCACGGTCGCGGTGTTCAACGACGGTGTTCCCGGCCCGGTGGACGACGAGCACGCCACGTACGCCGCGGTGGTGAGCAGGCTCAGCGTGACGTCCGGCAAGACGACCGGGACCGAGGGCATCGACGGCGACAAACCCAAGCCGGCCCTGACGATCACCGGCGCAGGCCTGACCGGCGCGGAGTGGAAGATCGGCGAGGACGCCCTTTCCTGCACGGCCGTCGCCGGCAAGGCGTCGACGACCTGGACCTGCCAGGACATCCCGGCGGGCGACGCCGGACCGGTCTCGGTCCTGCCCGAGTTCAGCAACGGCGCCGTGGCCGCGGTGACCGCCGGCGCGACTTACACCTACAGCGAGCTGTAACCCTCCCGAGTCAGACGCCGGGGCCCCTGTCGGGGTTCCGGCGTTCGGCGTCCCGGAGGCTCAGTGCACCGAGAAGCCGCCGTCGACGAAGAGCGTCTGACCGGTGACGTACGCCGCGGCGTCGCTCGCGAGGAACACCGCGACGCCCGCGTAGTCGTCCGGCTCGCCGTTGCGGCCGATCATCGTGCGGGCCGCCATCGCACCGGCTTTGGCCGGGTCGGCGAAGACCGGCGCGGTGAGCGGCGTCCGCACCACGCCGGGCGCCACCGCGTTGCAGCACACACCGCGCGCGGACCACGCCTCGGCCTGCGACCGGGTCAGCGCGGTCACGCCACCCTTCGAGACTCCGTACGCACCGCTGTTCAGATACGCCCGGACGGCCTGTTGGGACGCCACGTGGATGATGCGGCCCCAGCCACGGGCCGCCATGCCGGGGCCGAACCGCTGTCCGAGCAGGAACGGCGCGGTGAGGTTCAGCTCCAGCGTGGCGTCCCAGTCGTCGAGCGAGAGCTCGTCCATCGGCGGCCGGTGGTTGACCGCGGCCGCGGTCACCACGATGTCCGGCTCCCCGAACACCGCGGCGGCCTCCTCGGCGGCCCGCGCCACCTCGCCCCGGTCGCCCAGGTCGGCGCTGACCGCCACCGCCTCGACACCGTGCCCGCGCAGCTCCGCGACCGTCTCGTCGAGAGCGTCCTGGCGACGCGCGACCACGACGACCCGCGCACCGGCCCGACCGAGCGCACCGGCCATCGTCCGGCCGATCCCCGAGCTACCGCCGGTCACCAGCGCGACGCGGCCGGCCAGCGAGAACAGTTCGTTCAAGTACTCCGTCACGCCGTCCTCCGGTAGACGCTGAGGGTGACCGACACGGTGACCTCGACCGGCTCGGCGAGCGTCGCGACCCGGGCTTCCAGGGTTGCCGGGTCGACGTGCCAGGCCGCCGGACCCATCGCGACCGCGGTCACCGCCTCCGCGTGGCTCAACCGCAGGGTGGTCTCGTGGGTCTGCGCGCCGGTCGCCGTCAGGTACGGCCCGAGCGCGGCGTCGAGGCGGTCGGTCTTCCGCGGATCGACCGAGACGGCTCCCACCGCGGTCGCGAGCTCCCGCAGGTGCCGGTCGGTCGGCGCGGCCACGACCACGACCCCGCCGGGGCGCAGCACGCGGTGCAGTTCCGCGCCGTTGCGCGGAGCAAAAACAATGAGGACGACGTCGGCCGCGCCGGTCCGCAGCGGCAGCGGACGCCAGGCATCGCACCGGACCGCACCGGCCCGAGGGTGCGCGCGGGCCGCTCGGCGCAGTGCGTAGCCGGAGATGTCCGCGGCGACGCCGACCCAGCCGGGCACCGCGTCCAGGACCCCGGCGAGGTGGTGCCCGGTCCCGGCGCCGAGGTCGACGACACACCCCGCCGCGCCGCGGGTCCCGCCGTCGGCGCCCGACAGCAAGTCGGTCCGCTCCTCGGGGGCCGACGGGGAGTCGGCGGCGAACTGGGCGGCGTGGGTGGCTAGCGCGGCGGTGAGATCGGCGAAGTGGCCGCCCGCGAGGAACGCCTCCCGGGCCGCGACCATCGCGCCCGTGTCACCCGGCACCGTGGGCGCCTGGCCGGTGAGGAGGCTGACGTATCCCTGTTTCGCCACGTCGAAGCTGTGCCCGGCGGGGCAGCCCAGGGTCCGTCCGTCGAGCGCGAGACCGACGTCGTCACCCGTGCGCGCGGCGCAGTGCGGGCAGCGGAGCCGGTCGACGACGTCCACCAGCACCGTGGAAGTCCTCCGCCCGTTCGCCCGATCCGCCGGTAGGCATCCTTCCATCCGGCGGGCGGCGGAGCGGACAGCGGTCCGCCGAACGAGGAGCGGCCCCGACCGCGGCCGGTCAGGTCGGGACGCAGACCCGGCTGGTCGCGACCTGCATGCTGATCGGAGCGCTGCGGAAGTAGCTCGGGTAGATCGCTTCGAGCCAGAACACGTACGGCGCGCGCCGGGTCAACGACCCGACCCGCACGTTCGCGGTGCCACCGGTGGCCGGAGGCCGCACGTTCACCTTCCGGTAGGTCTGCGGCGCTCCGGGCGCGATGTTCTGCGGCACGACCCAGATCTTGTACGCGCTGACCGGGCCGTCCCAGTAGCTACGGACCCAGGTCACAGTGCAGGCCGACTTCGCTGCGGTCACGCGCACCTGCACGCGCCAGTACGGGTCCGCGTGGGCCGGTGCAGCCGGGCCGACCAGGACGCCGAGAAGGACGGCGAGCCCGAGAAAGGCGGCGGCGAGACGGCGGGTGGGCACGGCGGTTCCTCTCGAACGAGTCGTCAACCCACCTCATCGGCGCGCACGTCGCCGCCTTTACCAGTGCTCCCGATCCGCACCCGTCTCGACGTCAGCTGGAGAGTTGCGCGCCGATCAGCCGAACGGCGTCGGGAACGCAGGTCAGCGTGAGCGGCAGCGGCACGAGCGGCTCACCGTCCGCGAACACGCTCGCGCCCGGGGCGTCCACCCGGATCGTGGCGGCTCGGTAGGTACGGACCGCGGGGTGCGTGACGTGGGTTCCCGAGTACAGGCGGGGCTTGACCCGGATCAGTTCCAATCGGCTCACCGGGTCGACGACCGTGACGTCGAGCAGACCGTCGGTGGGGTCGGCGTCCGGGCACATCCGCATGCCGCCGCCGTAGCTGCGGGTGTTGCCGATCGCGACGAGCAGGGCGGGCCCTTCGACGGTCGTCCCGTCGAGCTCGAGCGTGAGCGGGTACGTGCGGAGCCGCGCCAGCTCGGCGAGGATCGCAAGATCGTAGCGGCGGGGACCGCGGGGCCACTGCATCCGGTTGGCCCGGGCGTTCACCGCTGAGTCGAAGCCCACCGAGAGGATCGCGGCGTACCAGGGTCCGTCCGCGTGCGGGGGTGCGGTCGCGTGAGGGGGTGCGGTCGATAGCGGTGCCGCGCTGGACACGCGCACGGCGTCGATGACGGTGGTTCGCGCGGCCGCGAGATCGGCGAGCACCGCGTGGGCGGCGGCGACCGGATCGGCCGGCACTCCTACGGCGTCCGCCAAGTCGTTGCCGGTGCCCAATGGGATCAGGCCGAGCGGGACACCGGTCCCGGCGACCGCCTGCAAGGCGAGGTGCGCGGTGCCGTCACCACCGACCGCAACCACGCCGACGGCGCCCGCCTCGACCGCAGCGCGCGCGGCGGCGATCGCGTCGGCTCTGGTCGATGCGGGCAGGACAACGGGGTCGGCCGCACGAAGCGCGGCCAGCACTGCGGGCAGGTGCCGCCCGACCTGGCCACGCCCGGCAGCCGGGTGCGCGATTACCGCCAAAGACACGGCGCACCCTATCGCTCGCCGAACGACGCGGCCCCACCGGCGGGGCCGCGTCGTCGTGCGGTGTTACTCGAGGTCGTCCCGGCGGGTCGGCGCGGGGTCCGCACTCGCTTGGACCGGACCGCTGGCTTGGACCGGACCGCTGGCTTGGACCGGGCCGCTCGCCTCGACCGGCTCGAGCACCGGCTCGATCTCCGACGCCTCGTCGTCCGCCAGGCCGGCGAGCCCGTTCCGGGCGGCGACGCGGGCGCGCCGACGCTCGTTGAGGAACGCGGCACCGACCGCGGCGAAGTAGAGCGCGGTCATCGCCAGGCCGAGCGCGGTCATGCCGAACGGGTCGGGGGTCGGCGTGACGATCGCGGTGAACACGAACGTCAGGAACACCGCGGCGCGCCACCAACCGAGCAGCCGCTTCGCGCTCGCCACCCCGGCGAGGTTCAGCATGAACACGATCAGCGGGAACTCGAACCCGACACCGAAGATCATCAGCATGCCGGTCACGAAATCGATGTAACCGGCGATGTTCGTCGTGAACTGATACTCCCCGTCGACCGGGAGCAGGTACTCGATGCCCTTCGCGACGACGAAGTGCGCGAGCACGGCGCCTGCGACGAACAGCGGCACGGCGAACGCGATGAACGCGTACGACCACTTCCGCTCCCGGGCGTGCAGCCCGGGAGCGACGAACGCCCACAGCTGGAACAGCCAGATCGGCGACGCGATGATCAGGCCCAGGTAGAGCGCGATCTTCAAGCGGACGATCGTCGGCTCGAGTGGCGTCGTGGCGTTGAGCGCGCACTCGCCGTCGGCGAATCGGCTGCAGTAGGGCTCGGTCAGGAACCGTTGTACCGGCAGGGAGAAGTACAGGCCGATACAGAGGCCGAGGACGATGCCCAGGCACGCCTTGAACAGGCGGTCACGCAACTCACGGATGTGCTCCATGAGCGTCATCGAGCCGTCCGGCGACACCGGCCTCTTCGGCGTGCGTCGACGGAGGCGGAGCGCCGGGCTCACCGCTGGTCGCGGGTCTCGCTTCGTGAGTCGACCACCCGGGATTCGACGACCGGGTTGGGCCGCTCACCGAACTGGTCTGCCGGATCGCCGCGATCGTCGGTCAGCGGCGCACGTTCGTGCTTGGCCTCGGCCTTGCCCTTGACGTCGTCCTCCATGAGGCCTTTGGTCTCGGCCTTGAAGATCCGCAGCGAACGGCCGAGGCCGCGAGCCGCGTCGGGCAGACGCTTCGCCCCGAACAGCAAGAGCAGCACGACGACGAGTACTGCGATATGCCAGGGCTTCAGAGCACCCATGACGACACCTCTCCTATCGGATACCGGTTCATCGTACGTCTCACCGGGCAGGCGATCGGAAGGATAGGTCCTAGGGCTGAGAACCCGACGAGCGGGGCGGCCCGGAGCGGGGTCGACGAAGCCCAGGCCGTCGCGATTCAGCACGGCGACGAACCGGCGCGGAAACGTTCCTCGCGATTGGGTCGTCCCGTAGGTTCGGGGCCGTGCAGCGAGGGCGTGCGGACCGGTCGCGGCGGCGCGTCATCGTCGGGGAGCTCCGCCGGGGTGGCCCACGGTTGCTGATCGTGGCGGCTGGCTGGGGCGCGGCGATCGGTGTGCTGGGCGGCATGATCGGGCTGGGCGGCGCGGAGTTCCGGCTGCCGCTGTTGATCGGCGTGTTCGGGTTCGTGGCGCTGCAAGCGGTGATCCTGAACAAGGCGATGAGCCTGGTCGTGGTGTTCACCGCGCTGCCCGCGCGGCTGGGGGCCGTTCCGTTCGATCAGCTCGCCGAACACTGGACGGTCGTGGCCAACCTGCTCGCCGGGAGTGTCGTGGGCGCGTGGCTGGGAGCCGCGTGGGCGACCCGAATGCGTTCGGCGACGCTGTATCGGGTGCTGGCCGGGTTGCTGGTGCTGATCGCCGTGGCGTTCGCGGTGACGCACGTCGGCGAGGTTCAGGCACTGGAGCTGCCACCGGTCGTCCGGGTCGTGGCCGGGGTGGCCGCCGGGGCTGGGATCGGTGTGGTCGCGGCGATCATGGGAGTGGCCGGGGGCGAGCTGCTGATCCCCACGATCGTGCTGTTGTTCGCGATCGACATCAAGACCGCGGGCAGCCTGTCGTTGGCGGTGTCGTTGCCGACGATGCTGGTGGCGTTCGCCCGCTACCGGCGGGACGACTCCTTCCGGGTCATTCGGGAACAGTGGGTTTTCGTGCTGGTGATGGCCGCAGGGTCGATCACGGGCACCGTGTTGGGCGGGTTGTTGCTGGGGGTGGTGCCGGTACCTGTTCTGGTGCCGCTGCTGGTGGCGTTGCTGCTGTTCTCGGCGGTTCGGGTATGGCGCCACGAGTGACGCCCTCTCAGGCGCCGCACGCTTCGGCGTGGTCATGGGGGTTGACGGCGCGGCCGTGATGCGCGCCGCGGTCGGAGGGCGACGCGATCATCTTGCGCGGCAGAGTGGCGTGGCGTGGCGCGGACGCTGCTGCGGGCGCGAGCGCTGTGCGGGCGCGCGCGGCGGCGGCGCGGTACGACACGCGGCCACGCGGAAGCGCGCTCAGGGAGTGGGGCGGACCGCCTCGACCTTGGCCTGCACTTCCAGCACGCGCGCCTGAAGGCGTTCCAGCTCGGCCTGCAGCGTCTGCGCCTCAGCGGCCTTGCCCCGGAGTACCCCCACGGCATGCTGCAGCCGGCGGAGCTTGGGCAGCAACGGCGCGGCCAACGCACCCAGCGCGACGACACCCACCACGACCAGGGCTACGACGATCCAGCTCGCAACGGTCACAGACCGCACCCTAATGCAACGGCTTCGCCGAGCGCGGTCGCGCCCCCGAGGCGCCAGCACGACGCAACGGCGGCCGCGAGGCGAGGCGGGCCGCAGCCCAGGAAGGCCGCGAGGCGAGGCGGGCCGCAGCCCAGGAAGGCCGCGAGGCGAGGCAGGCCGCAGCGCGAGAAGGCCGCGAGTGTGGGTGTCCCGCGCTCGGCGGCCGCGAGGCGGGGCGCTGCGTCGCAGGGCGGCCGCGAGGTGGGCGCGGCAACTCGGCGTGCCGACGTCAGCCGGTGTAGGCCGCCAACGCCGCCCGCGCCTCGGAGCGCACCAGTTCGACGAGTTCCTCCGGGCCGACCACCTCGGCGTCCTCCCCGAGCCCCATGGACAGCCGACGAGCCCACTCCAGGTCGCTGGCCTTGAGCGTCACCAGCCACGTACCGCCGTCTTCGGCACGGACGTCCTCGCACGGGTAGTACTCGGTGACCCACCGGCTGCCGAGTCCGACGCGCAGCGTCACCAGCGGGCTGTCCGGCGGCGGCTCGAACACCGCACCGTCCGACAGCCGGAAGCTGCCGTCCGACCCGGCCAGGCCCCGCGCCGGCACCGACGGCTCGGGCAGCTCTTCCAGGGCGTCGATCCGGTCGAGGCGGAACATCCGCACCGCCTCGGCCCGGCGGCACCAGGCCTCCAGGTAGCCCCGCCCATCGACGACGAGCAGCCGCATCGGGTCGATCACCCGCTCGCTCGTCGCGTCGCGACCCGCGGTGTAGTAGACGATCTTCAGCGCCCGGCCCCGCTCCAGCGCACCACGAACCCGGGCGGCGATGCCGGTGTCCTCGTAACCGACGGTGATCGCGACTTGCTTCGCCGACCGGCCGGCCTCCCCCGCGGCCCGCTCCACCTTCGCCAGGGCCCGTCCCACCGCGTCGCCGTCCACACCCGGCGTCTCCGCCAGTGCCCGCAGCGCGACGATCAGCGCGAGTGCCTCGTCCGCGGTCAGCCGGAGCGGCCGGTCGAGCTCGGCGTGATAGGTGAGCGTCACGGTGTCGTCGTCCAGCGACATGTCGATCAGGTCGCCGGGTCCGTAGCCGGGCAGGCCGCAGACGAACAGCAGCTGCAGATCGTCGCGCAGCTGCTTCTCCGAGACGCCGTGGTCGGCCGCGACCTCGGAGATCAGCGCACCGGGCCGGGCCTGCAGATACGGCACCAGCGCGAGCAGGCGGGCGAGACGTTCGGTTCCGGAGCCGCTCATCGTCCCGACTCCTTCCGGCTACCGGCCGCCATGATCGCGGACGGTTCCCACGGCGGTCCGTCGACATCGTCGGCCACGGCCGACTGCGGTCCGTCGGCATCACCCGCCGCAGCCGTTCGCGGCCCGTCGCTCGCGCCGCCCCCCAGGCCTTTCGTCGACCGAGGCGGCTCCGCGCGCCCGGAATCGTCCGAACCGCCCGGCCGACGGGGTATCGGTATGCCGGCCGCGATGCGGGACAGGTGTCGGATCACGGCGTTGCGCACCTCGGGCGGGGACAGCGCCACCACGGCCGAGCCGTAGCCGGCCAGCCGGCCGGCGAGCGCCTCCGGGTCGGAGTAGCTGAGCGTGACGAGGTCCCAGGCCGCCTTCGCGTCCGGCGCCGGTTCACCGCACGCCCCGTCGTCCAGATCGGGGTCGGCGTCGGCGGTCTGCGGCTCGTCCGGCGGACGGACGGCGTGCACCGGTGCGTCCGGGTCGTCGACGAGGACCTCACGGCCGATGCCCGCCTGGGCGACGTCCGCATCGAGCATTTCGGGAGGGCTCTCCTCCTCGGGCTGCACGGCATCGGCCCAGCGTCGCAGGCCTGCGGCCGCCCCGACCCGCACCCGGACCTGGGCGGTCTTGTGCTGCGACGGCTCCGGGTCGAAGGCCGCGACCTGCGCGACCAGGTCGAGGCCGTCCGGCGGCGCGAACGCGTCGGCCGGGCCGAACGGGGTGACCGTCCCCGCGACGCGCGACAGGCGGAAGCACCGCGTCGCGCCGCGGTCGAGGTCGTGCCCGATCACGTACCAGCGCCCCCGCCAGGACACGACACCCCACGGTTGGAGTCGCCGCTGGCGCGGCTCCCCGTCACGCGGGGTGCGGTAGTAAAACCGCACGGCGCGGCGGACGTTGATCGCGCCGAGCATCGGGGTGAGCGCCGGATCGGCGCTCACCACCGGTTCGATACCCAGCGGCGGGCCATCGACCAGGTCGACGCCGCCCGCCCGCAACTTCGTCAGCCCGGACGACGCCGCGGTGGAGAGCTCGGCGTGGTGCCAGAGTCGCGCGGCGATGCCGACGGCGGCCGCCTCCTCGGGGTCGAGGTGGACTTCCGGGAGCGCGTAGTCACCGCGAGTGACGCGGTAGCCCGGTTCGCTGTCGAACACGCTGTTCGTGCCGGTTTCGAGGGGCACACCAAGGTCGCGAAGCTCGCCTTTGTCGCGTTCGAACATGCGTTGGAACGCTTCGTGCGATTTCGGATCATCCTCGTCGTGCTCGTATCCGGGCACGATCGTCGCGATCTGCGCAGCGGTGAGATACCGGCGTGTCGAGAGCAGGCAGAGCAGCAGGTTGACCAGGCGTTCGGTGCGTCGACGGGACACACCGAACGACGCTACTTCACTTCTGCGACCGGCGTGGCGCACCCCGGCCGCCTGTTGATGACGGCGGGTCATTTGAGTCGGGCAGGGACTACGGTGTGCGACGTGATTCGGTGGCGGCGGGGACAGGTGGAATCGGTCGGGCGTGGCTGGTCCGGGGCGGTGGAACTGTCCGTCACCGTGGATGGTTCCCCGATGCGCGCGCTGGCGTATCCAGCGATCGTGGGGACGCCGGAGCCCGGCGACACCGTCCTGTTGAACACGACCGCCGTGGCGATGGGGCTCGGCACCGGCGGCTACGCGCTCGTCGTCGCGCTGCCCGACCGGTTGCCCCCGGACCCTCCGGTGGTCGAGGGCCCCGGGCACATGGTGAAGGCGCGGTACGCGCCTCAGCAGGTGACGGTGCTGGGCGTGGACGAGCAGGACTCGCCGCACCACGCGGTGCTGGCGTCGGACGCTTCCCTCGACGGCATGCCGGTCGTGGTGGCCGACCTGCACTCGGCGCTGCCGGCGATCCTGGCCGGGGTGCGGGCTTCCCGGCCTGATGCCCGGGTCGCTTACGTGATGACGGACGGCGGGGCGCTGCCGCTCTGGTTCTCCCGGACGGTGGCGACGCTCCGCTCCTCCGATCTGCTGGTGGGCACGGTGACCGTGGGCCAGGCGTTCGGCGGTGACCTGGAGGCGGTGACGCTGCACACCGGGCTGCTGGCGGCGCGGCACGTGCTCGCGGCCGACGTGGCGATCGTCGCCCAAGGGCCGGGGAATCTCGGCACGGGGACGCCGTGGGGGTTCTCGGGGGTCGCGGTCGGCGAGGCGGTGAACGCCGTTTCCGTACTCGGGGGGCGCGCGGTCGGATCGCTGCGGATCTCCTCGGGCGACGCGCGAGAGCGGCACCGAGGGGTGTCACACCACTCGCTGACCGCGTACGGGCGGGTGGCGCTGGCACCTGCCGACCTGCCGGTGCCGATGCCACTGCCTACTGAGCTGGCCCAGCGGGTGCGGGATCAGCTGGCGGAGTTGCCGGACCGGCATCGGGTGATCGACGTGCCGCTCGACGGGCTCGACGAGGCGCTGCGGGCCCTGCCGGTGAAGCTGTCCTCGATGGGGCGTGGCCTCGACGAAGATCGCGTCTACTTCGACGCCGCCGCGGTCGCCGGCCGCCACGCCGCAGCCCACCTCTGAACGCACCTCGGCCCGGGCACAAGGGCCCGGGCCGAGGAACTAGTGCTGCCTCAACGGCACGCGGTCACGGACTGGCTGATCAGTACGGCGCGATCGTGAACGTCGAGCCGCTGGTGACCACCGAGACCCGGTCTTCTGCATCGGCGACGTCAGCGTCGGGCGTCGTGTCGTCGATCAGCTGCACCTGGTACGCACCCGGCCGGACCGCAGCCCCGTTCGTGTGGTTCGCTGCACCTGCGACCGTCGGGTCCAACGTGCAGATCAGCTCGGTGTCGGACAGAGCCACCGCGTTGATGCACTCCGCCGCTGCGGCGCCGAAGGCCGGCTGATCGGCGGTCGGGCTGAAGAGACCACCGATCGACAGAATGATGTGTGGGCTGTTGTCCATCGTGAAGTCGTTGGTACCCACATTGAGCGGGGTCACGCCGCTCCAGTTGTAGCCGCTGAAGCCGGAGCCTGTGATCACCAGTGTCGCGGCGGCAGTGGCCGGTGCGGTTTGCGGAGTCACCGACAATGCGTCGAGATAGTCGTACTCGGCTTCGGTGGGAGTCGTGAACGTTGCCTGTCCGGCTGGGGTCGTGACCACAATAGGTCGGTCGGCGCCGAGTCCCGGCGGCGCGACCGCGGTGATCAATGATGCCGTAGCGGCGGTGACCCGGGCGGCGACGCCGCCGATCGTCACCGTATTGGCGGTCGTCGATGCGCCGAAGCCGGTGCCCTCGATCGTGAACGTGTTGCCACCCGCAGAGGGGCCGCTGTTGGGCTCCACGGCGGTGACGTTCGCCACCGGATACGAGGTGAACGCAGCGGCAGTCGTGTTCGCGATCACGGTCGAGGCGCCGCTGGCCACGCTATAGACGCAGACGTACCAGCGAGTACCCGCGGCCACGGCGGGGAGCGGGGGCACCTGAACTACCAGCCGGGTCGGAGTGATGTACCGGACGGACTGAGCCGGGTACGGGCCGGCTGCGACACCGATGGACACGTTCAGCCCAGAGGCAGTCCCGGTCGCGGCCGCGCTGATCGTCGCCGTACCGGCGACGGCATCAACCGCAGTGATGGTCGCACCCGACGGGATCCCCGTGCCGTTGATGACCTTTCCGACGTCACCGTTGACGAAGGCCCCGGCGCCGGTCTCGGTGACCGTGGTCGTGCCCGCGGTAGCCACGTCCGGCATGATTCGGCCGGGAGTCGGAGTGGTGGTCAACGCCGTGTTGCACGCAGCAGTCTGGAACTGAACCGCCTCCGGAGCATCCGGCCTGGTAGGACTGAACGTGTTGGCGGTCGTCGTATTGAGGTTGATGTACGTACCGCCGGCACCGCTAGCCGGGCTCACGGTAATCGGTGCCGCCTGGCTGGGGTTAGCGGTGGCCACCAGGGTCGTGGCGGTGACCGCAGCCACGATGCCGACGCGCGCGGTCCACTTGGTGGTGGATGGTCTTTGAATCGTCATTGAGGCGAAGTCCTGTCGTAGTGACGCAGGGGCCCGTAGCCGATGCGAAAGATGTGTGTCGAGACGAGCCAGCGGTCCGATCGGCACCGCCGGTCGCGGAACGAATCGGACATTACCGTACCTATACACCATCAGGAAGATTCGCCACATAAGCCGTCTCGCAGGCCCGCGCCGGCACACTTCGCTATAGGCGTTAACTTTTCCCCTTATTGGATGGTTGCTGGCGTTCTCGGCGCGTCTGTCTGGCGTGTCGCGATCGATCCGGCACCCTGAAGCCGCGAACGCGCCGGTGAACGGCCGGCGAAACGACGTCGGACGGGGTGGGCGATGAGGACGCGGAACGTCAGAGGACTAGCCGGCGCCGGGGTGCTTCTCGTAGCGCTGGCGGCCTGCGGTGGGAGTAACGACGACCGGCAGGAGCCGGCGGCCTCGCCGACGGCGGAGGGTGTCGCTTCGGCGCCGGTCGTGCCGCAGCCGTCGGAGACCACGAAGCGTGTACTGCCCGGCTCTCCCCCGGCCATCCGTACCAGCGCGCCGCCGCCTCCGGCCGCCGCGCCGCTCAACCCGGCCACGCAGGCGCCGCCACCGGCACCAGGCAACCTCGCCGCGTGCAAGACCGGCCAGCTGTCAGTCCGGGTCATCCGGCAGCTGAACAAGGCCAAGAACGGTCCTGCCGTCGGCCTCGTCGCGCTCACCAACAAGGGCACCAGGCCCTGCTCGTTGAGCGGCTGGCCCACCGTCAACCTGACGAGAGGCGGCGCGGCGGTCGGCGTCCCGACGATGAACGTGAACCAGCCGCGGACGCCGGTGGCGGTCGCATTGGCGCCGCAGCGCTCGGCGTTCGCCGGGCTGCAGTGGCGGAGCTGCCCGCCGACCGCAACCGGCTGCCGGACGGGTGACGGCTTCCGGGTGGGCGCGCCGGGTTCGGGCTCGGCCACGGCCGAGCTGGCCGGCTTCTCCACCGCCGAGCAGAAAGGCTTCGCGGTCAGCCGGATCATGATCGGAGCCATCCAGCCGACGACCACCGACATCATCAACTGGTAGGGCGAACGTCCGCTGTTTGACGACAAGTCAACGTGCCCGACGGCCTGGGCGTGTTGGGTTCTCGTCAATCGGCTGTGGATGTCGGGACGCCGGCGTGCGCACCGAACCACGCCGCCCACGACACGTCGGCGGCCCGCCCCGAACACAACCGGGGCGGGCCGCCGACGGACTACCTCACATGCTGGCGATCAACCGATCCACGCGCTCGTCCACGGCCCGGAACGGGTCCTTGCAGAGCACCGTCCGCTGCGCCTGGTCGTTCAGCTTCAGGTGCACCCAGTCCACGGTGAAGTCCCGCCGCCGCTCCTGCGCCCGCCGGATGAACTCGCCGCGCAGCCGCGCCCGCGTCGTCTGCGGCGGAATCGACTTCGCCGCGAACACGTCCAGATCGCGGGTCACCCGTTCGACCGCGCCGCGCTTCTCCATCACCTGGAACACGCCGCGACCGCGCCGGATGTCGTGATAGGCCAGGTCGAGCTGCGCCACCCGCGGGCTGGAGAGCGACAGCCCGTGCCGCTCGGAGTACCGCTCGATCAGCTTCAGCTTCGTCACCCAGTCGATCTCTCGCTCGACCGAGCCCAGGTCGTCGCCCTCGACGGCCTTCAGCACCCGGCCCCAGAGGTCGATGATCCGGTGGGCGGCCGGACCGCCGCCGTACCGGTCGACGAACTCCGACGCCTTGGAGTGGTACTCCATCTGGATGTCGAGCGCGCTGATCTCCTTGCCGTTGGCGAGCCGCACCGTCCGCCGACCGGTGATGTCGTGCGAGACCTCGCGGATCGCCCGGATCGGGTTCTCCAGCGTCAGGTCGCGCATCGTCACGCCGGCCTCGATCATCCGCAGCACGATGTCGGCGGCGCCGACCTTGAGCAGCGTCGTGACCTCGTTCATGTTCGAGTCGCCGACGATCACGTGCAGGCGCCGGAACCGCTCGGCGTCGGCGTGCGGCTCGTCCCGGGTGTTGATGATCGGGCGCGACCGGGTGGTCGCCGACGAGACGCCCTCCCAGATGTGCTCGGCCCGCTGGGACAGGCAGTAGACCGCGCCGCGAGGCGTCTGCAGCACCTTGCCTGCGCCGCAGATCAGCTGACGGGTGACGAGGAACGGGATCAGGACGTCGGCCAGTCGCGCGAACTCCCCGTGCCGCGAGACCAAGAAATTCTCGTGGCATCCGTACGAGTTGCCGGCCGAGTCGGTGTTGTTCTTGAACAGGTAGATGTCCCCGGCGATGCCCTCGTCCCGCAGCCGACGTTCGGCGTCGACCAGCAGGCCTTCAAGGATCCGCTCGCCGGCCCGGTCGTGCGTGACGAGGTCGGCGACCGAGTCACACTCCGGGGTGGCGTACTCGGGATGGGAACCGACATCGAGGTACAACCGGGCGCCGTTGCGAAGAAAGACGTTGCTCGACCGACCCCACGAGACCACCCGCCGGAACAAGTACCGCGCCACCTCGTCGGGCGAGAGACGCCGCTGGCCCCGGAACGTACACGTGACTCCGTACTCGGTCTCGAGACCGAAGATCCGCCGCTCCATGATTGAACACTAGCCGCCGTTGCACGCCTGCACCCGGCAACGGCGAGCGTGGTGGATTTGCCCCCTACGGCGGTCGCTCTCCGTTTCGGATTACGCCCGATTCAGCGACGCGTAGTAGTTCTTGCACTCTTCGTAGTCGGGCAACGCTCCGGCGGCGAGCGATTCGGCGAGCGACGGCGCGGCGGCGTCCTTGGCGGACAGCTGCGGGCTCTCGGCGGGCCAGTCGATGTTCAGCTCTGGGTCGAGCGGGTGGATCGCGTGCTCCCGCGTCGGCGCGAACGTCTCCGAACAGAGGTAGGTCAGCGTCGCGTCGTCGGTGAGCGCGCAGAACCCGTGACCGAGGCCCTCGGCGAGGTAGACCGCGCGCCGGTCGACGTCGTCGAGGCGGACCATCTCGTGCTGCCCGAACGTCGGCGACCCCACCCGCAGATCGACGATCACGTCAACCACCGCACCGCGGACGCAGGCGACGTACTTGGCCTGACTCGGCGGCACGTCGGCGAAGTGGATCCCGCGCACGACCCCGCGCGCGGAGACCGAGAGGTTGCCCTGAGCGAGCCGCAGCGGCTGCCCGACCGCCTCGGCGAGATGGTCGAAGCGGTACCACTCGGTGAACAGGCCGCGGGGGTCGCCGTGCTGGACCGGCGTGATCTCCCAGGCGCCGTCGATGCTCAACGGTCGAATCTTCACCAGGCAACCGTAGCGGCCCCTCCAGGCCCGCGCGGCGCCGCCTCGCCACCGTCGTCAGTGGAGCACCGTCGTCAGTGGAACACGGAACTCAGGGCTTCCGGGCGACGACCACGAACTCGTTGTAGGCGAACACCTTGCCGGCGAAGCGCGGGAAGGGGAACGAGTACTTCTTCAGCACGGTCAAACCGACGTCCCTGGCCAGCGCGGAGACCTCGTCGAAGCCGCTGAACCGGATGTGGGTCGCGTCGGTCGTGTAGCCCTTCTCCTGCGGCGTGATGAACACGACCCGCCCGCCCGAGCGGAGGTACGGGAGGTAGGACTCCACCACCGCCTTGGCGTCCGGCTCCAGCAGGTGCTCGACCAGGTGCGAGGCGAGGATCGCGTCGAACGAGTCGGGCTTCGCGTCGGCCGAGGAGTGGAACTCGTCGACCGTGTACGCGGTGAAGCCGCGCTGCCTGGCCAGCTCGATCGACGTGGCGTTGTGGTCGACGCCGACCGGCGGCGGGTTCTTGCCGTCGGAGAGGTGCGAGAGGTTCCGGCCGATGCCACAGCCGACGTCGAGCGTGCGCCCCAGCTCGAGCCTGCGCAGGTTCCACCGGTACGGCGCCTGGACGTCGAGCACCTGCTTCCAGCGTGCGGTCTCGAGCCGCTGGAGGCGCTCGGCGTAGTCAGCGCCGGCGGTTCCCGGAACGTCGTTGGTGGGCACGGCCAACCTTCCCTGTCGAGCCTGCGGCAGTCCGGTCCGGCGTTTGCCGCGGCGTCCTCCCGACCCCTTGCGGTGTCTCCGGCACCTTATCGCCCCGGCACGAAGAGCACTCAGACCCGTCGATCGAGCGCCGATAGGAGGTCGTCTTCCGTCTGGTCCGAGGAGTCCGTACATGCCGACACCGACGACGGGGTTCTCCCTCCACCGGCTGAGCATCCGGAGCAACCTGATGCTCACCGCCACGCTGGCGCTCGTCATCGCTGCACTCATCGGGACGGTCAGCCTCGTCCAGATGAACCGGATCGCCGACCGCGCGCAGGAGATTTACACGAAGTCCCTGCAGCCGGTGCAGGTCGTCGGCGAGATCCAGGGAGCGATCTGGCACTCCCGGTGGGCGAGCCTCTCGGCGTCGACGTCGACCGACGCGGCGAAGGAGACGGCGTACCGCGCCGAGGCCAACGAGGAGTTGGAGGCCGTCCAGAGCGGCATCACGGCCTTCCGTGCGCTGCCCGTCTCGTCGGCCGAGAAGGCCGCGATGGACAAGTTCGCGGACGCGTGGGCGAAATACCTGGACCTCCGTCAGCAGGCGCTCGACCTGGAGGCGGCCAACCGCATCGAGGAGTGGCAGACGCTGCGCTCCACCCAGCTCAACCCCTCGATCGTCGACGCCGTCGCGCTGCTGGAGGAGGCCAAGACCGTCTCCGCCGAGACCGCTGCGGAGGCCGCCGCGAACGCCCGGTCGACCGCCGACACCGCACGGACCCTGATCCTCGTCGTCCTGGTCCTCGGCATCCTGCTCACCGGGGCGTTCGCGCTGGCCACCGCCCGTTCGTTGGTCAGCCGCGTGCACCGGCTGCGGGACCAGCTCACCGCGATCGCGGCGGGCGACCTCGCGGAGCGTCCGGTCGACACCGCCGAGAACGAGATCGGGGAGATGTCCCGGGCAGTCCAGCAGGCCGCCGAGAAGATGCGCGCCACCGTCCTCGCGCTCGCCGAGACCAGCGTCGGGCTGAGCCGGAGCGCCGCGTCGCTGCAGGGCGCCAGCCGGGAACTGACCGAGAACACCGACCGCGCGAGCCGGCAGGTCTCCGCCCTCGACTCGGCCGCGACCGAGGTGACCGGCGGCGTGCAGGCGGTGGCCGGCGGCGCGCAGGAGATGGGCGCGGCGATCCGGGAGATCTCGGTCAACGCGTCGGACGCGGCGACGGTGGCCGGCCAAGCGGTGGAGACCGCGGCGCAGACCCAGCAGGTGATGATCCGGCTGGGCAACTCGTCCACCGAGATCGGCAACGTGCTGAAAGCGATCACCGCGATCGCCGAGCAGACCAATCTGCTCGCGCTCAACGCCACGATCGAGGCGGCGCGCGCCGGGGAGAGCGGCAAGGGCTTCGCCGTCGTCGCGGGTGAGGTCAAGGACCTCGCGCAGGAGACCGCGAAGGCCACCGAGGAGATCGGGCGCCGGATCGACGCGATCCAGCAGGACACCCGCAGCGCCGCGGACGCGATCGCCGGCATCAGCGAGGTGATCGGGAAGATCAACGACTACCAGACGACGATCGCGTCGGCGGTGGAGGAGCAGAGCGCCACGACCAGCGGCATGACCGGTGACCTCGACCGGGTCGCCGGAGGCACCGGGGAGATCAGCGCCCAGCTGGGTCAGGTCGCCGATCTCACGAACGCGACCGAGGGTGCCGCGCGGGCGACGCAGACGGCTGCCGACGAGTTGGACGTCGCCGCCGGGCAGCTGCGCGCCGCGATCGCGACCTTCCGGTACTGATCCCGGCCGGGACCGCGGACACGGGCTTCAGGAGGAGGCGAGCAGCTCGATCAGGTAGTCGCCGTAGCCGGACTTGCGCAGCGGCTCGGCGAGCTCACGCAGCTGGTCGTCGGTGATGTACCGCTGCCGCCAGGCCACCTCCTCGACGCAGCCGATCTTGAAGCCCTGCCGCTCCTCGATCACCCGCACGTACTCCGCGGCCTGGACCAGCGAGGTGAACGTGCCGGTGTCCAGCCACGCGGTGCCGCGGTCCAGCACCGTCACCTTCAGCTGGCCGGCCGACAGGTAGGCCTGGTTGACCGCGGTGATCTCCAGCTCGCCGCGCGCCGACGGCTTCAATCCGCGGGTGATCTCCACGACCTGGTTGTCGTAGAAGTACAGCCCCGGCACCACGTACTTGCTCTTCGGCTTCTCCGGCTTCTCCTCCAGCGAGAGCACCGTGCCGGTCTCGTCGAACTCGACCACGCCGTACGCCTCGGGGTTCGCCACCGGATAGGCGAACACGCGGCCGCCGGTGAGCCCGTTGTGCGTGGAGAGCTGCCGGCCCAGCCCGGCGCCGTGGAAGATGTTGTCTCCCAGGACGAGCGCCACCGGCTGGTCACCGATGAAGTCCGCGCCGATGAGGAACGCCTGCGCGATCCCGTCCGGCGACGGCTGCACGGCGTACTGGATGTCCATCCCCCACCGGGAGCCGTCGCCGAGCAGCTTCTCGAACTGCGCCGCGTCCCCGGGCGTCGTGATCACCAGGACTTCCCGGACACCGGCCATCATCAAGGTCGACAGCGGGTAATACACCATCGGTTTGTCGAAAACCGGCATCAACTGCTTCGACACCGCATGAGTGATCGGCCACAACCGCGAACCGGTGCCACCGGCCAGGAGGATTCCGCGCACGCCGGGCAGCCTACGCGATTCAGAAACCGCGCAGCCCGTGTGGCGAGAGCTTCACCCCTCGTGAGGTGAGCCCGGTCGCACTACCGGTCGTCGTCGTCCGGGGTGTCGCTGCCCGACGCTCCCCCGGCGGCGGCGATCCGGCGCAGGTCCCCGACCGCTCCGATCGCCCCGGCGGCGCCCACCGGGTCTCCGGTGCCGACCGGGCTGTCCGCGCCCAGGATGCTGCCGCCCCCGGCGTCGTCGGCGGGCCGGTCGCTGTGCGCACCCTCGTTCCCGTTCAGTTCGGGGATCGCGTCGACGCCGAGGTCACCGCCGGCCACCGCCGCCGCGGCGCCGGTCGTCCCGGGGGCGGTCTGGGTGTCGCGGTGCGCGTCGCCGGCGTCGCGGCCGGCTTCCGGGTGACCGGGCCGTGGCAGGCCGGATCCCTCGCCGGCGGAGTCCATCCCACCCGCGCCAGCGGTCCTATCGTAATCGGCTGAAGCACTCATGAACGGGGACATACCCCCACGCATCGCTGCCTATGCCCTCCCCCGATCGCCGGATGCGCGGCTCGGCGATTCACGGTCGGTCGCTGCCGGTGACTACACTCCGGTCCCCGTGAGGATTCTTGTCACCGGCGGCGCCGGGTTCATCGGGTCGCATTACGTTCGCACGCTGCTGAGCGGCGGTTACGCCGGCGCGGACGAGTGGTCGGTCACGGTGCTGGACTCCCTCACCTACTCCGGGAACCTGCCCAACCTCGACCCGGTGGCCGACAACCCTCGGTACACGTTCGTCAAGGGCGACATCACCGATGTCGACCTGGTGAACGATCTGGTGCCGGGGCATGACGCGGTCGTGCACTTCGCCGCCGAGTCGCACGTCGACCGCTCGATCACCGGCGCCGCACAGTTCGTCACCACGAACGTGCTCGGCACCCAGACGCTCGTCGACGCCGCCCACCGGCACGGCACCGGCCGGTTCCTGCACGTCTCGACCGACGAGGTCTACGGCAGCATCGACGAGGGGTCCTGGCCGGAGACCCACCCGCTGATGCCGAACTCGCCGTACTCCGCGTCGAAGGCCTCCAGCGACCTGATCGCGCTGGCGTATCACCGCACGCACCACGTCGACGTCGTCGTCACCCGGTGCAGCAACAACTACGGGCCGTACCAGTTCCCGGAGAAGGTCATTCCGCTGTTCGTGACCAACCTCCTGGACGGTAAGCCGGTCCCGCTCTACGGCGACGGCGGCAACGTGCGCGACTGGCTCCACGTCGACGACCACTGCCGGGGCATCCAGCTCGCACTCACCGGCGGCCGGGCCGGCGAGGTCTACAACATCGGTGGCGGCACCGAGCTCACCAACAAAGAACTCACCCAGCTCCTGCTCGACGCCACCGGCCGCGACTGGGACAGCTACGTCACGCCGGTCGCCGACCGCAAGGGCCACGACCGCCGGTACTCGGTCGACATCACGAAGATCCACGACGAGCTCGGCTACACGCCGCAGGTGCCGTTCGACACCGGCCTGGCCGACACCGTCGCGTGGTACCGCGACCACCGAGGCTGGTGGGAGCCCCTCAAACAGCGCGCCGCACTGGAGAAGTAAGGCATGCGCTGGCTGATCACCGGCGCCGGCGGCGCCCTCGGACACGACCTCCGCGCCGCGCTGCCCGATGCCACGGCCGTCACCCGCGCCGATCTCGACATCACCGACGCTGAAGCGGTCCGCGCCGCGGTCACGGGGCACGACGTCGTGGTCAACACCGCGGCCTACACCGCGGTGGACAACGCCGAGAGCGACGAAACCGAGGCCATCCGGATCAACGGGCACGGCCCGGCGCTGCTCGCCGACGCCTGCGCGGCGGCCGGGGCGGTCCTGCTGCAGGTCTCCACCGACTACGTACTGCCGGGCGACGCCACGAGCCCGTGCCCGGAGGACGCCGCGACCGACCCCGTCAACGCGTACGGCCGCAGCAAGCTCGCCGGGGAGCGGGCGGTGCTCGACCGGCTGCCCGACGCGGGCTACGTCGTCCGCACGGCGTGGCTGTACGGCGAGACCGGTACGAACTTCGTCGCGACGATGCTGAAGCTCGCCGCGGCGCGGCCGACGGTCAGCGTCGTCGACGACCAGCACGGCCAGCCGACCTGGACCGCCGCGCTCGCCGAGCAGCTGGTCGCGCTCGGCCGAGCGGCCAGGGAAGGCCGGGCGGCGCCCGGCGTCTACCACGGCACGGCCTCGGGCCAGACCACCTGGCACGGGCTCACCCAGGCCATCTACCGCCTCGCCGGGCTCGACCCGGAGCGGGTGGCGACCACCACGAGCGACGCGTTCCCTCGCCCGGCCAAGCGGCCCGCGTACAGCGTGCTCGGGCACGGACGCTGGGCCGCCGCAGGCATCGAGCCCCAGCCGCACTGGCACGACCAGCTCGAGGCCGCACTGCGACGGCCCGCGTTCGTCCGGCTCGTCGAAGACGCCCGGGCCGCAACGCACGCCGGGGCGAGCCCGTGACCTCGACCCGGCTGCGCGCGCTGCTGGGCAGCGCCGCGTCGGTGGGCGCGGGTTACCTGGTGCTCGGAGGCGCCGGGTACGTGTTCCTCGCGGTCGCGAGCCGGGTCTACGACGACGCCGAGTACTCCGCCCTCGCCTCGGTCTACCTGATCGTCAACATCATCGGTCCGGGACTCTTCGCAGCGGTCGAGCAGGAGACCAGCCGACACATGGCCACCCGGCTGGCCCGCGACGAGGACGTGCGGCCGGTGATGCGCCGTCTCGGGCTGATCTCCGGCAGCCTGTTCGGCGGTGTCGCACTGCTGACGCTCGCGCTCTCGCCGGTCCTGCTCCCCGACGTCCTCAACGGCGACGTGCTGCTGCTGGCCGGTCTGCTGATCGCGAGCGCGGCGTACGCGGTGGTGTCGGTGACCCGCGGCAACTTCGGCGGGCGGCGCGCGTTCGGCCGGTACGGCACGTCGGTCGGCACCGAGGGCACCGTGCGGCTGGCGGCCGGTGTGGTGGTTGCCGCGCTGGCGCTGGGCGGCATGGCGGTCGCCGGCGGTGCGAGCGCGTACGGGCTGGCGTTCTGCCTGGCGCCGCTGGTGGCCGTGCTGGTCACCGCGCGCTGGTTCGTCGGCGACGTCCGGGCGAGCCAGGGCACTCCGGCGCCGGCCGAGCCGATCGGGCCCCTCGCCCGTAGCGTCGGGCTGCTCACCGTCGCCTGGGGTCTGTCGCTGGCGATCGCGAACGCGGCGCCGGTCGTGGTCCGCGCGTTGCTGCCGAACGACGCCGCCGGCGACGCGACCGCCGCGACGTTCGCGTCCGCGGTCGTGCTGGCGCGGATTCCGCTCTTCGTGTTCCAGGGCGCCCAGTCGCTGGTGCTCCCGTCGTTCGCGCGGGCCGCCGCGAAGGCCGACGAGGACGGCGACCCGAGCGCCCTGCGCCGGGCCGTGCGTCCGGCGCTGTTGCTGGTCGCCGCCGTCGGCGTGCTCGCGTTGCTGGTCAGCGCCGTGCTCGGCCACTGGCTCGGCCGGATCGCGTTCGGCCCGGACTTCACCAGCTCCAACGGTCTGGTCACCGCGCTGATGGTCGGTACCGTCGCCGGCATGGCCGTACAGATCGTCCAGCCGGCGTTGCTCGCGTTGGGCAGGCATCGCTGGGTGGCCGGCGGCTGGGTGCTGGGCGCCGTGGTGTTCGCGGCCGCGTTCGCGCTGCCGTTCACACCGGTCACCGATGCGGTGATCGCACAGCTGGCCAGCGGCGCGGTCACGGTCGGCGTGCTCGGCGTCGTGCTGTTCCGGGCGCTGCGCACTGTTCCTCCCTCCCCGTCCCCCGGCACGCAGCCCCCCGGCACGCAGCCCCCGACCCAGGAGTTCACCGATGCCCAACCCGCCTGAGGAGAGGACCGCGCACAGCGATCTCCCGCGCGTCAGTGCGGTGGTGCTCGCCTACAAGGCGGAGCCCTGGCTGCGGCGCGCGGTCGAGGCGCTGCTGGTCTCCGAGAAGGTCGCCGTCGACGTCGTCCTGGTCGACAACGGCTGCACCACCGACGACGTCGACGTACTCGAGCACGTCGAGGGGGTCACGGTCGTCCGGCCGGGGACCAACACCGGCTTCGCCGGTGGCTGCAACCTCGGTGCGCGGGCGGCGACCGGTGAGTACCTCGCGCTGGTCAACGGCGACGCCGTGGTCGAGCCGACGACGCTGAGCAGGCTGGTCGAGGAGGCGTCGCGGCCGGACGTGGGCATCGCGGTCGCGAGCGTGCGGCTCGCCGAGGACCCCACGCTGCTCAACGCGGGTGCGAATCCGATCCATGTGCTGGGGCTCTCCTGGTCCGGCCGGATGGGCCAGCCGGAGACGCTGACCGAGCCGGTCGAGACGGCGGGCGCGTCCGGGGCGTGCGTCGTCGTACCGAAGGCACACTGGGACGCGCTCGGCGGTTTCGACGAGGAGTACTTCGCTTACCACGAGGACGCCGAGCTCTCGATCCGCACCTGGCGGAAGGGCCTCCGGGTGCTGTACGTGCCGGACGCGGTCGCGGTCCACCGGTACGAGTTCTCCCGCAACGACTTCAAGATGTACCTGGTCGAGCGGAACCGGCTGCTGTTCGTGACGACGCTCTGGAGCGGTCGCGCGCTGGTGCTGCTCGCGCTGCCGCTGGCCGGTCTCGAGGCGGCGATGACGCTGATGGCCGCGACGCAGGGCTGGTTCCCGGCCAAGGTGAAGGGCTGGCGGTGGCTCTGGAGCCACCGCGCGCACATCCGGGCCCGCCGCAAGGAGCTCCGTGCGGAGGCGACCGTTCCCGATCGCGTCTGGATGGCCCGGCTGACGACGAAGGTCGACGCCTCGGTGATCCCGGTCCCGGCGCTGGCGAGCACGGTCAACGGTCTGGTCACGATCTGGTGGAGGGTGACCAGCCGGTGGGTATAGGTGGCATGCCGCTATTAGAGTTCGTCGACATCCGATCTTCCGAAGAGGCTGGCGTAAACCCCATGGGCACGAACCCCGCGGAGAGCGAAGGCGGAAGTACCGTGACCGGAGCCACGGACGACGCGGCCGTGTTGAGCAGTGCCGAAGTCGCGGAGAGCACCGGTGTCGAGGTCGGTGCGGTCGCCGAGGGCGACCTGCACGACGCACCGGTCGGTCGGCGCGAGGACCACAAGGACGTCTGGCTCGTCATCCCGGTCTACAACGAGGCGCAGGTCATCGCGGACGTCGTCGAGCACGCCCGGCAGACGTTCCCGAACATCGTCTGCGTGGACGACGGGAGCCGCGACGGCTCGGCGGCGGCGATCGCGCCCACCGGTGCCCACCTCGTCCAGCACCCGATCAACATGGGGCAGGGCGCGGCGCTGGAGACCGGTCTGCGGTACGCGCTGTCCCGGCCCGGCGCCGAGTACTTCGTCACGTTCGACGCCGACGGCCAGCACCGGGTCGAGGACGCGCTCCGGATGCTCGAGGTCGCTCGGTCGGGCAAGGCGGACGTCGTCCTCGGCTCGCGTTTCCTGGAGTCCCGGGAGACCGTGCCGTGGCTCAAGCGGTTCGTCCTCAAGACCGTCGTCGCGCTCAGCCCGACCGCGCGGAAGCTCAAGCTGACCGACGCCCACAACGGCTTGCGGGTGCTCAACCGGCCGGCCGCCGAGGGGCTGCGGATCCGGATGAACGGCATGGCCCACGCGTCCGAGATCGTCGGGAAGCTGGCCCGGTCGGACTGGCGGGTCGCCGAGATCCCGGTGACTATCCTCTACACCGACTACTCCCGGGCCAAGGGGCAGTCCCTGGTCAACGGCGTCAACATCCTGTTCGAGCTCTCCCTGCGGCACCGAGGCGCGTAACCGATGGTCATCCAGTTCCTGCTGCTGCTCGCGGTCGCCGCGTCGCTGTTCTACTTCGTCCGGCAGCAGCACGGCGTGCGCCTGCAGGCGGGCAAGCGCCTGGCGTTCGTGGCGTTCCTGTTCTTCGCCGCGTACGCGGTGATCCGGCCGGACGACGTGACGTGGGTTGCCCGCAGGGTCGGCGTCGGCCGCGGCGCCGACCTGGTGCTCTACGCGACCGTGGTCGCGTTCGTGTTCGTCGTCATCAACTTCTACCTGCGGACGCGGGAGATGGAGCGGCGGATCACCGAGCTCGCGCGCGCGGTCGCGCTACGGGACGCCGAGATCCTCAACCAGCACCGGCTGCCCACCTCGCCGGCCGCGGGGCCGGACGCGGAGGCGGCGATGCTCGCCGCGGTGGTGGCGGAGGGCAAGCGCCCCTAGGGCCAGGTCCTCCGCAGGGCCAGGGTTCCCCGCGGGGCCACGTCCTCCGTGCGTACCCGCGTGCGGGTCAGGCGAGCTGGGCCTCGATCGCGGTGACGACCTCGGGCGCCTCCGGCTCGGTGCGCGGACGGAAGCGCGCCACGACCGACCCGTCCTTGGCGACCAGGAACTTCTCGAAGTTCCACTGGACGTCGCCGGCTTCGCCCTCCGCGTCCGGGACAGCGGTGAGCTCGGCGTAGACCGGGTGCCGGTTCTCGCCGTTCACCTCGATCTTCTCGAAGAGCGGGAACGTCACGCCGTACGTCGCGGAGCAGAACTCCTGGATCTCCTCCGCGCTGCCGGGCTCCTGGCCGTAGAACTGGTTGCACGGGAAGCCGAGCACGGTGAAGTCCTTGTCGGCGTACTTCTTCTGCAGCCGTTCGAGGCCCTCGTACTGGGGCGTGAGTCCGCACTTGGACGCGACGTTCACCACGAGCAGCGTCTGACCGGCGTACTCGGCGAGGCTGGTCGGCTCACCGGCGAGCGTGCGCAGCGGGATGTTCTGAATCGCCATTTCCGGAGACTAGCCCCGGTTTGCCCTACGGGGTAACCGGCGCTCGGTGTGACCCGGAGCACTCGGACGGACCGGATCCCCCGGTCGACGCGGGCTTTCCGCGCGTTTTCTGGGCCGAGGTATGCGTCCATGCGTGGATGCATCGGACAGGGCCCGGACGCCGGGCAATCATCGGCCTACCGCTCAGGCACCGGCCGGGGCCGCCTGGGTTCGCACCGGTGAACACGAGGGAGGCCCATGAGCCAGCCGATGCCGTTCCCCCGTCCGCGGGCCCGCGCCGAGGACACGTTCGCGCCCGGCCGCCCGGACACACCCGGGAACCTGCCGAAGCGAGTGCCCGGCGCCGCACTGTACGGCGTTCCGGGCGCTCGGAACGCCGGCCCCATGGAGCAGCCGCGACTGGACTGGCGGCCGTATCCGCCACACCGTTCGCCCGGCCCGCGGCGCGCGCCCGACGCGGAGCGTTCACCCGGCCCGGAGGACGCGCCCGGCTCGGAAGGCGCATCGGGCTCCCCGCGTGGGCCGTGGGCCCGGCTCGTCGCCGCGCTCCGACTCCGCCTGCGCCGCCGATGACGGCCGGGCCAGCGCTCAGACCGGCAGGCGGAGCACCTCTTCGATCGCGGCCAGCAGGTCCCGGCGGTTGAACGGCTTCTCGATCAGCGTCACCTCGGGGTCGATCGTGCCCTTGGAGGTGAGCAGCCGCTGGGCGAACCCGGACATGTACAGCACCTGGACGGTGGGGTGGAGCGACCGCACCTGGTCGGCAACCTCGCGGCCGGACAGCCCGGGCATGGTGATGTCGGTGAGCAGCAGGTCGAGCGGCCCGCGGTACGACGCGGCCAGCTCGACCGCCTCGGCGCCGGACGCCGCCGACAGCACCGTGTAGCCGGCCCGGACGAGGATCGTCTCGATCGACGCCCGGAGTTCGCGCTCGTCGTCGACGAGCAGGATCGTGCCGTAACCCGGGCGTCCCGCCGCATCGGCGTCCGGGTCCGGCTGGGCCGTGTCGTCGAGAGCGACATCGTCGGCGGAGGGCAGCAGGATCGTCACGGTCGTGCCGACGCCGAGCTCCGAGTCGAGCGCGATCGCGCCACCGGCCTGCGTGACGATGCCGTACACCGACGCCAGCCCCAGCCCGGTCCCCTGCCCCTCGGCCTTGGTGGTGAAGAACGGCTCGAACGCGCGCTCGGCCACTTCCGACGCCATGCCGGTGCCGGTATCGGTGACCCGCAGACGCACGTACTGGCCCCGGTCGAGACCGTGCGACGCGGCCTCGACCGGCCCGAGGACCGTTTGGTCGATGTGCATGCTCAGCGAACCGCCGGCCGGCATCGCGTCCCGGGCGTTGACCGCGAGGTTGACCAGGACCTGTTCGACCCGGCCGAGGTCGGCGCTGACCGCCGCCGGCCGCGCGGAGAGTTCGGCGCTCAAGACGACGTCCGCACCGAGTGTGCCGGTGAGCATGCGCTGTACGTCGCGCACGACGTCGTTGAGGTCGAAGATCTCGGGGCGGAGGATCTCCCGGCGTCCGAACGCCAGCAGTTGCTTGGTGAGCCGAGCGCCGCGCTCGGCCGCGGCCAAAACCTGCGCTACCGCCTCCCGAGCCCCGTCGAGCGCGGGTGCCGCGCTCTCCTCGATGTCCTCCTCGAGGATCGACGCGTGCGTGCTGATGATCGCCAGCACGTTGTTGAAGTCATGTGCGACGCCGCCGGCGAGCTGGCCGAGGCTGTCCAGCCGCTGGGAGCGCTGCAGTTCGTTCTCCAGCCGCCGGTGCTCGGCCTCCTGCTCCAGCCGGGCGGAGACGTCGTGCACCGTGGCGGCGATCAGCAGGCCTTCGTCGGTCGCGATCGACGCCAGCGAAATCTCCGCGGGGAACTCCGAGCCGTCCTTGCGGCGCGCCGCGAGCTGCAGTCCCTCCCCCATCCGCCGCATCCGCGGGTCGGTGGCGTAGATCGCCCGGTGCTGGACGTGGCGTTCCCGGACGTCCTCCGGCAGGAGTATCTCCACCGGCTGACCGCGCAGTTCGTCGGCGGTATAGCCGAAAACCCGCTGCGCCTCGGCGTTGATCAGCTGGATCATGCCGTCGCCGTTGACCCCGACGATCGCGAGCGTGGTCGCGTCGAGGAGCCAGCGGAACTTGGCCTCGTCCCGGTGGCGGGCGGTCACATCCCGGGAGACGCGGGCGGCGCCGACGATCCGCCCGGCCGCGTCGGTCACCGGGGACACCGAGAGCTCCACCATCATCCGGTGGCCGTCCCGGTGCAGGCGTTGCGCCTCGTAGACCTCCACACTCTGGCCCTCGGAGATCCGCCGGAGGATCTCTTCCTCCTCGCTGGCGCTCGAGGCCGGGTAGAGCTCGGACATCCGGTGGCCGAGCATCTCCTGCTCGGTGTAACCGTAGAGCTGCTCCGCCGCCGCGTTCCAGGAAGTCACCCGGCCGTCCAGGGACTCCCCGATGATCGCGTCCCGAGCCGAGCGAACGATGCCGGCCAACCAACTCTGCGCCGCGCCGAACCCCTCGGTCGGCCGGAGGCTGAGCGCGGTCCGGACGCCGTCCGTGCCGGTGAGGGCCCCGCAGGTCACGGTCACCGTGAAGACGCTGCCGTCCGGCCGCCGGAACGGAGTCGTCGCGACGGCGCCGACCTCCGCACGGAGCAGACCGTGCGCCGAGTACTCCTGGTCGGGGGGCGCGAGCAGGTCCGCCAGCGGGCGGCCGACCAAGACGTCGGCCGGGCAATCGAACAACTCGGCCGCCGACGCATCGGCCAGGGCGACCTGGCCGTCCTCGTCGAGCGCGAGCAGCGCCGCCGGCCGGTGTTCGTCATCCCACAGCGGTGCCGCGAACGACAGCGTTCCCATTCAAGCCATAATGCACCAAATAATGGCTTATGTCAGACGAGCGGATCCGGGAACGGCTGAGTCGCATCGGGGTACGCCGCGAGCTCGGCCGCGACGTTGGCCTGGTCCACCAGCCAGCTCTGGGTGGTCAGCCGGGGTTTGACCGTCTTGCCGTCGGCGACTTCACGACAGGCTCGGACCAGCACCTCACCGACCGCGGCCGAGTACGTGGCGACGGTGGCGGTCAGCTCCCCGGATTTGACGGCCCGCAAGCCATCCTCGGTGCCACCCACCGAGATGACCTTGATCGTGCCTTTCTTGCCGAGGTCGGCGATCGCTTTCGCCGCAGCTCGGCCGATCGTGTCGCTGCTGGCGAAGATGCCGCGCAGGTTGGGAGCCGCGTTGATCGTGTCGGTCACGACGCTCACCGCGGTCTTGTAGTCGTCGGCGGTCGACTGGGTCATCGAGACGCGGAGACTCCCCTCCGCGGCCTCCTTGAAGCCGAGCCGCTGCTGCGCGGCGTTGGTGTCGGCCTCACTACCGAGGACCATGGCGACCTCGCTGTCCTTGGGCACCACGGTGAGCATCTTCCGCGCGGCCTGGTGCCCGATCTCCTGGTCGGACGGGCCGATGAACGACGCGATCGGGACCTTGGCTTCCTTCGCCGCTGCCTCGTTCAGACGGAGGCCGACGTTGAAGATCGGCACGCCCTTCTGGGCGAACGCCGCCAGGGGCTTCACCAGCGCGGTGGGGTCCACCGGGGCGATCGCGAAACAGCTCAACTGCTCCGGGGCGAAAGCCGAGACCTTTCTGACCTGCGCCGCGGCGTCGAGCCCGTCGTCGGCGGAGTCGGCGGAGACCTCCACCCCGCTGGTGGCGCCCTGGTCGACCGCGGCGCCACGCAGCCGGTCCCAGACGTCGGTCGTCGAGTCGGGCAGGACGACGCCGAGGCGCGTCGTGTCCGGAACGCCGGTTGCCGCGTCGGACTCTTCCGGCGTCCCGCAACCGGTCGTCAGTGCAAGGGCCGCGCAGGCCAGGACGGCGGCGGCGGCACGGGCGACCGGTCTCCGTCGACGGGGCAGAGGGGGGTGTGTGACGACTCTCACGATGAAGGAACCTAGCACCTGGAAACGCGCTTCACCTCATGCTCCCCGGCAGCATCAGCCGAAGTCAGAGAGGTGATGGGGCGACTCTTCATCCCAAACATCGGCTAAGCGGTCGAACCCGTCGACCCCGGTTCACCGAAACGTCGTTTGACACGCGCGGCGCCGCGCGGTATTCGGACGATTACCGTCCGACGCGTGGGGCTTTCCTCGGGTACCGTCGCGCCGCGGACTGCCTGACGAGAACTGTTCCCGGATCAGGCGGTTCGTCCGGGACGGAGGGTTATGAACAGCGCCGGGTCCGGCGTTCGGATGGGTACCGCGTCCGGTCGGTGGGTGCTGCTCGCCACCGTGCTCGGGTCGAGCATCGTCATGCTCGACGCCACCGTGGTGAACGTCGCGCTGGAGCGGATCGGCCGCGATCTGGACGCCGACTTCGCCGGGCTGCAGTGGATCGTGAACGCCTACACGCTCGCCCTCGCCGCCCTCATCCTGCTCGGCGGTGCGCTCGGCGACCGGTTCGGACGCCGCCGGGTGTTCCAGTTCGGCGTCGTCTGGTTCGCGATCGCCTCGCTGTTGTGCGCGCTGGCGCCCTCGGCCGAGCTGCTCGCCGGCGCCCGTGCACTCCAAGGCGTCGGAGGCGCGCTGCTCACGCCCGGCAGCCTCGCGATGATCGCGGCGACGTTCGACCCGGCCGACCGGTCGCGGGCGGTCGGCGCGTGGTCGGCGTGGGGCGGGATCGCCGGTGCGATCGGCCCGTTCGTCGGTGGGTGGCTCGTCGAGTGGGACTGGCGAATGGTGTTCCTGCTGAACCTCCCGCTCGCGGCGGTGGTGCTGGTCGTCACCCGGCTCCACGTGCCCGAGTCGCGCGATCCGAGCATGGTGCCGGGCTTCGACGTCTCCGGCACGGTGGTCGGGGCGGGCGGCCTCGGGCTGCTGACCTACGGACTGATCGCCGCCGGCGGGCGGGGTTTCGATCCGGTTGCGGTCGTGCCCGCGGTCGCGGGTCTGGTCTTGCTCGGCGCGTTCCTTCAGATCGAACGCCGGTCCCCGCACCCGTTGGTGCCGCTGGACCTGTTCGCGAACCGGACGTTCACCGCGGTCAACGGCGTCACGTTCATGGTGTACGCCGCGCTCGGCGTCTTCTTCTTCCTGCTCGTGCTGCAGTTGCAGGTCGTGGCCGGGTACTCGCCGCTCGCCGCCGGCACCGCGCTGCTGCCGGTGACCGTCGTGATGCTGCTGTTCTCCGCCAGGGCGGGGGCGCTGGCCGACCGGATCGGCGCACGGATTCCGCTGACCGTCGGGCCCCTGCTGGCCGCCGCCGGACTCCTGCTGGCGACCCGGGTGGACGCGGACGCCACGTACCTGGGCACGGTGCTGCCCGCCCTCCTGGTGTTCGGGCTGGGGTTGGCGCTCACCGTCGCGCCGCTCACCGCGACCGTGCTGGCGTCGGCGGAGTCGCGGCACGCCGGTATCGCGTCCGGCGTCAACAACGCCGTGGCCCGCGCCGCCGGACTGCTCGCGGTGGCCGTGGTGCCGGTGGTGGCCGGGCTGTCGGGCCAGGCGTACGCCGACGCGGACCGGATGACGGAGGGCTTCCGGATCGCGATGGTGATCTCTGCGGCGTTGCTCGCCGTCGGTGGCGTCCTGTCCTGGTTCGTGATCCGGACGCCGGTCCCCGCACCGCCGAAAGAACCTGTGCCGACGGGTGGCCCCGTGCCGACCGCGGGGCCCGTGCCGACTGCAGAGCCGGTGCCGACGGCGGGGTCCGTACCGACCGCCGAGCCGGTGTCGACGGCCGCGCCGACGCTGGACCTCGCGAAGTGCCTGCACTGTGGTGTCACCGGACCCCAGCTGCACCCCGACCCGCCGGCCCGGGTGCCTACCGGGCCGCGCGCGCAGTAACCCGCCGCGACCCAGCGGCTCGATCGCTTCCGGGAAGTCAACGCGTCACGCGGCTGCGGACGCGTTGACTTCCCGGCGATGCGCAGGGTCGACGCGTCAGCGGTTGCGCTTCGGGTCGGGGGTGTCGCCGCCGACGAGACCGGAACGGCGCAACGCGACGGCGAGCGCGCCCTCCGGCTCCGGCCGGCCGCGACGCTGCCCGCCGCCCTGGCCACCCTGACCGCCGCGACCACCCTGGCCGCCGCCCTGCCCGCCGCCCTNCGCCCTCCGGCTCCGGCCGGCCGCGACGCTGCCCGCCGCCCTGGCCACCCTGACCGCCGCGACCACCCTGGCCGCCGCCCTGCCCGCCGCCCTGGCCACCGCGACCGCCCTGGCCACCGCGTCCGCCCTGGCCACCGCGTCCGCCCTGGCCACCGCGTCCGCCCTGGCCACCGCGTCCGCCTTGACCACCCTGGCCGCCCTGGCCACCGCGGGGGCCGCCGCCGCGCCGACTGTCGCCGCCGCGTGCCTGCCCGTCGCGTCCACCGCCCCCGCCGGGCTGGCCACCCTGGCCTGGGCGCCCGTCCCGCTCGCCGCGTCCGCCTCGGTCCGGGCGGCCGTCCCGCTCGGGCCGTCCACCACGGTTGCCGCCGCCGCCCGCGGAACGGGCGGCCCCGGCCTCGTCGTCGAGCCGGAGCGTCAGCGAGATGCGCTTGCGCGGCACGTCGACGTCGAGCACCTTGACCCGGACGATGTCACCGGGCTTCACCACGTCGCGCGGGTCCTTCACGAACGTCTTCGACATCGCCGAGACGTGCACCAGACCGTCCTGGTGGACGCCCACGTCGACGAACGCGCCGAACGCGGCGACGTTCGTGACGACGCCCTCCAGTACCAGGCCTGGCGACAGGTCGGACAGCGTCTCGATGCCCTCGGTGAACGTCGCGGTCCGGAACTCCGGACGCGGGTCACGCCCGGGCTTCTCCAGCTCGGTCAGGATGTCGGTGACGGTGGGCAGGCCGAACCGGTCGTCGACGAACTCGACCGGCTTCAGCGACCGCAGCGTCGCGGTGTTGCCGATCAGGCCGGTCAGGTCACCGCCGCTCTTCTGGACGATCCGCCGGACGACCGGGTACGCCTCCGGGTGCACGCTGGTCGCGTCGAGCGGGTCGTCGCCGTTCGGGATGCGGAGGAAGCCCGCGCACTGCTCGAACGCCTTCGGCCCCAGCCGCGGCACCGCGGCCAGCGCCGTCCGGGAACGGAACGGCCCGTGTGAGTCACGGTGCACCACGATGTTCTCGGCCAGCCCGGTGGTGATGCCGGAGACCCGGGCGAGCAGCGGGACCGAGGCGGTGTTCAGGTCGACCCCGACCGCGTTCACACAGTCCTCGACGACCGCGTCGAGCGACCGGGACAGCTTCGTCTCGGCCAGGTCGTGCTGGTACTGCCCGACGCCGATCGACTTCGGGTCGATCTTCACCAGCTCGGCGAGCGGGTCCTGCAGGCGGCGGGCGATCGACACCGCACCCCGCAGTGAAACGTCGAGCTCCGGCAACTCTTGGGACGCGTATGCGGACGCGGAGTAGACCGACGCACCGGCCTCGGAGACCACGACCTTGGTCAGCTTCAGGTCGGGGTGTTTGGCGATCAGCTCACCGGCCAGCTTGTCGGTCTCCCGGGACGCCGTGCCGTTCCCGATCGCGATCAGCTCGACGCCGTGCGCGGCGGCCAGCCGGGCCAGCGTCGCGATCGACTCGTCCCAGCGGCGGCGCGGCTCGTGCGGGTAGATCGTGTCGGTGGCGGTGACCTTGCCGGTCCCGTCGACCACCGCGACCTTCACCCCGGTACGCAGCCCCGGGTCGAGGCCCATCGTGGCGCGGGTGCCGGCCGGCGCGGCGAGCAGCAGGTCCCGCAGGTTGCCGGCGAACACCGCGACCGCGTCGTCCTCCGCGGACTGGCGCAGCCGCAGCCGCAGGTCGATGCCGAGCCGCACCAGGATCCGGGTGCGCCAGGCCCAGCGCACGGTGTCGAGCAGCCAGCGGTCGGCCGGGCGCCCGGCGTCGCGGATGTCGAACTGCCGGGCGATACGGCCCTCGTACTCGCTCGGTCCGGTCGGCGGCGGCGCGTCTTCCGGCAACGCCTCCTCCGGATGGAGGTCGAGGTCGAGGACCTCCTCTTTCTCACCGCGGAACAGCGCGAGGATGCGGTGCGAGGGCAGCCGGGTGAACGGCTCGGAGAAACCGAAGTAGTCGGCGAACTTGGCGCCGACCTCCTCCTTGCCTTCGCGGACCCGGGACGCGACGTGGCCGCGCTCCCACATCCGCTCGCGGAGCTCACCGATCAGGTCGGCGTCCTCGCCGAACCGCTCGACCAGGATGGCGCGGGCTCCGTCGAGCGCGCCCGCGACGTCCGCGACGCCCTTCTCGGCGTCGACGAAGGACGCCGCCAGGGCCTGCGGATCGTGCGAGGGGTCGGTGAGCAGCGTGTCGGCCAGCGGCTCGAGCCCGGCCTCGCGAGCGACCTGCGCCTTGGTGCGACGCTTCGGCTTGAACGGCGCGTAGATGTCCTCCAGCCGGGCCTTCGACTCGGCCGCCTGGATCCGGGCCGCCAGCGCGTCGTCGAGTTTGCCCTGGCTACGGATCGACTCCAGGACGGCGGCCCGCCGCTCCTCCAGCTCCCGCAGGTAGCCGAGCCGCTCCTCCAAGGTGCGCAGCTGGGCGTCGTCGAGCGCCCCGGTCTGCTCCTTGCGGTACCGGGCGATGAAGGGCACGGTCGAGCCGCCGTCGAGAAGGGCGACCGCGGCGTCGACCTGCCGCTCACCGACGCCGAGCTCGTCGGCGATCCGCCGCCCGATCGACGCCACCCCGGTCACCCCGGCACCGGCCGGGCCCGCCGGGCGTGCCCCCACCGATTCTGTTCCCACGCAGCTCCGCCTATCCGTCTCTGCCGGCTTCCGTCCGGCTCGGTTCGTTCCGTTCCGTGCGAAACCGTAGCGTCCGCGCGCCGGGTCGGTGCGCGTCGTCCACAGCCTTGGCGCCGCCACCCCGAGCGCTGTGCTCGCGGATACCGCGACGCCGCCAGGCACCGTACCGGTCGGCGCCGACACTTCGGCACCACCTCTTTCAACGGCCCGTTGACAACGGAACGTGTAGAGTGGCGGCATGACCGCAGAGTTCACCCCGCCGAGCGCGAGCCGGGCCCGCGCCGAACGCACGTACACCGCCCTCTTCCGGCTGGCCGAACGGCACGCGGGCAGCGAGGCCGACCGGGCCCGCCAGATCAACCCCGCGATACTCGGCCCGCACGAGGCGATCCGCCTGGTGGCGTTCCTGGCGGGTGGTTCCGCCGCCTACCGCGACGGGGAGCCCGAGGTCGACCGCGAGGACCTCACGGCGGCACTGACGCTGGTGCCGCTGGTCCGCTCCGAGCTGGACGAGCTGGAGCTGAGCCTGATCCTGATGGCCCGCGGCCGGGGCATGACGTGGGCGGAGATCGCGTTCGGACTGGGCCTGGGCAGCGCACAGGCGGCGGCCCAGCGTCACGAGCGTCTGACCAGCCGCACCGAGCAGCGTCCCGAGCCGTCGTCCTGATGCTCGCCGGGGCCGCGGCGGCCCCGGCGAGCATGGCCACGGAGATCCGGGGCATCCCGATCGGGCAAATCGTCCAAATCCGGGAGCTAGTGATGAAGACCCGTCGCCGTTCACTCACCGCGTCCGCGCTCGCCGGGCTCGTCGCCGTCGTCGCGCTGAGCGCCACCGGCGCGGTCGGGATCTCCGTGGCCGCCACCGCCGACGCCGCCGACCGGCGCCTCAACGCCCAAGACCGGCTGTTCCTCCGCGTTGCGCACCAGGCCAACCTGGCCGAGATCAGCGCCGCACGAATCGCGCTGTCCAACGCCTCCGCACCGGTCGTGCGCGACCTGGCCCATCGCTGGATCGCCGACCACACCGCGCTCGACCGGTCGGTGACCAGCACCGCCGCCGCGCTGGACGTCCAGCTACCCGGCCCGACCGCCGAGCAGGAGGAACTCGCCGACCGCTACCGGGAGACGTCGGGATCCGCGTTCGACCAGCTCTGGGTCAGCACGCAGATCACCGCTCACCATCAGGCCGCGGCGCTGGTGGCGGCCGAACTCGCCGCCGGCAGCTCCCCCCTGGTTCAGGCGCTGGCCCGAGCTGCCCAGCCGGTCATCGCGGCGCACCACCGCCTGCTGGCCGACGCGGCTCCGGTCGTCGGCACCGTGATCAGCGCCAGCCCGAACGTCCCGCCGCCGGGAACCGTGCCCACCGGCCCGGCGATGCCGACGTCCACCACGGCGCCCTCGCCGGGCTGGCGCGTCCAGTCGCCGACGACCGCACCGCGCGGCTGGACGAACCCGACGCCGGGGTCGACCGACACGACGCTCGGCCCGATCCCGATCCCGGGCGGTCCAGGACCTTCGCTCACCGTCGGCCCGTGACGTCGCCCGCCCGGTGGCCGGGCGCGCCCCGCCCGTGACGTGGGAGTGGCGTGCCCCGCCGATTCGGCCGGGACAGCGCTGACGCACAGTGGACGGGTGGCCGACGATTCCTCGACGAGTGTCGCGGCCACCCCACCGGCGGGCACGCACCGAGCACCGCGGAACTCGATCCGCGGACGCCTCCGGTCGGCCTTCGCGGGCACCCGGGCGCTCCGCGTTCCCGCGTTCCGCGTCCTGTTCGCCGCCCAGGTCGTCTCGTTCGTCGGGACCTGGTCGCAGAACCTCGCGACGTCGCTCCTCGTCCTGCACCTCACCGGCAGCGCCGCGGCGCTCGGGCTGGTCACCGCCATCCAGTTCGCGCCGACGCTGCTGCTCTCCCCGGTCACCGGCCGGGTCCTCGACCGGGTCGACGTCCGCCGCCTCCTGATCGCCACCGCCGCGGCGAGCGCGGCCACCGCCCTGGTGCTCGCGGCACTGACGGCGGTCGATCGCGCGCCGCTCTGGTCGGTCGGGGTCGCGGTCGGGGCGTTGGGGATCGCGCAGGCGTTCGACCGGCCGGGGATCTACACCCTGATCCCCCGGGTCGTGGACGCCGACCACCGACCCAGCGCGATCAGCCTGATCACGATGAGCGGTGCGGCCGCCCGCCTCGCCGGGCCCGCGCTGGCCGGACTGCTCTACGCGACCGTCGGACCGGCCGCCTGCTTCGCCGTCAACGGCGCCTCGTACGTCGTCGTCATCGGCGCATTGGTGGCCGTTCCCCGCCTGCGCGCCGGAGCGGCAGCACCGACCGGTGCAGTGACGCCCGCCGAGCCCGCAGCCGCACCTCCGAAGCCGACCGGACCCGCAGCAGGCGGACTCGGACTGGGTTACGCCTGGCGACACCGTGACCTCCGCGCCGCGCTCCTGGCCAACCTGGCGATCGGCTGCCTCACGTTCAACTTCGGGGTGATGCTCGCGGCCATGGTGACGTTCACCTACCGCGCGGGGTCCGGGACGGTCGGCATCGCCTACTCGACCGACGCGGTCGGCGCGGTCCTCGGAGGGCTGATCGCGGTCGGCGCGGCGGTGACCCGGCGTCGTCTGGCCCTGGCGTGCGCCGCGCTGGGGCTGACGATCGGCGCCGCCGGGCTGGCCCCGAGCCTCACGCTGTTCCTGGCGGCGCTCCCGATCATGGGGGTAGCGATCACGGTCTACCAGTCCACGGTGACCGCGCTGGTCCAGCAGGTGTCCGACCCCGGCATGCTCGGCCGGATGATGTCGCTGCTGACGCTCGGCTGGTTCGGCACGACTCCGGTCGGTGCGCTGCTGATCGGCTGGGTCGCCGACGCGTTCTCGGCCCGCGCGGCGATGGTGGTCGCGGGCGGCACCTGCGTGGTCTGCGCGGTGCTGCTCCTGGCGCCCCGGCGGCGCGCGGGTGCGGTAGGCATGACACCGAGCCGAGAGGAAGGGGCCACGTGAGTCGCTACGTGATCATCGGCGCCGGGGCGATCGGCGCGTCGGTCGCCGCCCAGCTGCGCTCGACCGGAGCCAGCGTCGTGCTGGTCGCCCGAGGAGCGCACGGCGCGGCGATCCAGGCCGACGGCCTGCGCTACGTCCGGCCCGACGGCGAGCACCGGGTCCGCCTTCCGGTCGCCGGATCCGCCGCCGAGCTGGACCTGACCGTCGGCGACGTGCTGATCGTCGCCACCAAGACCCAGGACACCGAAGCGGTTCTCCAGGAGTGGGCCTGGCGGCCGGTCACCGGCGGCAGTACGGCGGCCGAATCGCTGCCGCTGATCAGCCTGCAGAACGGGCTGGAGAACGAGCGCGCGGCCCTGCGGCGGTTCGCCCGGGTGTCCGGAGCCGCGGTCTGGATGCCGAGCAGCTACCTGCGACCGGGTGAGGTGGTGGCGCCCGGCGAGCCCGCGGTGGGCGTGTTCTGGCTGGGCGGCTACCCGGACGGCCTGGATCCGGACGCCGACGCCTGGGCCGCCGACCTGAGGCGGGCGAACTTCGTCGTCCGGCTCGTCGACGACCTGCCGCGCTGGAAGGCAGGCAAGCTGCTGTCCAACCTCGCGAACGCGGTTGATGCCCTCTACGCCGGCCAGGAGCGCACCGGCGCACTCCGGCGCGCATTGCAGGACGAGGGGCGGCGGGTCCTGGAGGCCGCCGGTCACGACCCCGCGGACCTCACCGCCGATCCGGAGGCCGAGCTGAACGGCTTCCGCCTGGCACCGGCCCTGCTGGACCGCTACGGCGGCAGCTCCACCCGACAGAGCCTCGGCCGGTCGGCCGGTCACACCGAGGCGGACTACCTGAACGGAGAGATCGTGCTGCTCGGCCGCTTGCACGGCATCCCGACACCGCTGAACGCGGCGATCCAGGCTGCGGTGGCGCAGGCCGCGCGGGACGGTGTCCCGCCCGGCGGTGGTGATCCCGGAGTGTTGGACGCGTTGCGCGGCGCCGCCGCGGAGGAGGCTCGATGAACGACGTCCTGGTGACGGCGACCGAGGTGCACGCGCTGCTGGCGAGCGACGATCCGCCGGTGTTGCTGGACGTCCGCTGGGCGCTCGGCGACCCGGACGGGTACGGGCACTACCGGGCGGGTCACCTGCCCGGCGCGGTCTTCGTCGATCTCGACGCCGAACTGGCCGGGTCGCCGAGCGCCGCTGCGGGACGCCATCCGCTGCCGACGGTCGAAGCGCTGGAGGCGGCCGCCCGCCGCTGGGGCCTGCGCGACGGCGACGCCCGGCCGGTGAGCGTAGTGGCGTACGACAACAGCGGCGGGCTCGCCGCGGCGCGGGCGTGGTGGCTGCTGCGCTGGTCGGGGGTGCGCGGGGCACGGTTGCTCGACGGCGGTCTCGGGGCGTGGACCGCGGCTGGGTTTCCGGTGGAGGCTGGGGAGGCCGTGGTTCCCGCACGGGGGGACGTCACGCTCCGTCCCGGGCAGCTCCCGGTGCTCGACGCCGACGACGCGGGCACGCTCGCCCGCACCGGCGTGCTGCTCGACGCCCGCGCCGCGGAGCGGTACCGCGGCGAGGTGGAGCCGATCGATCCGCGCGCCGGGCACATCCCGGGTGCGCGGTCCGCTCCCACCACCGAGAACCTCGGCCCGGATGGCACCTTCAAGACCGCCGCCGAGCTCCGCGAGCGGTTCGCGGAACTCGGAGTCGTCGGATCCGGCGCGACCGGGACGGCCCCGGTGGGGGTCTACTGCGGGTCCGGCGTGACCGCGGCGCACGAGCTCGCGGCGCTGGCGATCGCCGGGATCGAGGGAGCTCTCTACGCCGGTTCGTGGTCCCAGTGGTCGGCCGACCCGTCCCGTCCCGCGGCCACCGAAGCCCCCGAGGTGCCGTGAACGCAGTCGGGAGCCCCCGCCGGTTAGGCGGAGGCTCCCGAACGCGGCCCGCGGGAAAGGCCGCGCCTGCACCGGTCGATCCGACCGGCAGCTCACGTCGCGCCGGCCCCGTGCGCTCTCAGCCGGCCGCCCGCAAAGGTGTACCCAGCGGGGTCGTGTGGGTGAGACGGCTGTGCAGGGTGCCGCGGGCCGCCACCTCCGAGTAGTACGAGTGCCGCCGCCGCGCGATGCACCCGTCCTGGCGCGGGTGGTTCGGCAGCTGCTCCGGGTCGAGCTGGCTGT
>NZ_BAAAYN010000052.1 GCF_039536245.1 Cryptosporangium minutisporangium
GACCGAACCCGGCGCCAGGCCGAACTGCGCCTCGATCGCGGAGTGGCTGGACGGGATCAGCCCGTAGAGCCACTTCGTCGCGGTCGGCTCGCTGATCGTGAACTCGGTGACCGGCGCGTCCGAGCCGAACTCCGCCACCCGGCTGGCGGCGTGGAAGGCTCCGCAGACGTAGAGCGCCTGTGAGCGGTCGAGGCCGGTTCGGGCGAGGTGCCCCCGAATCCGCGTCCACATGTACCGCTCGCGGTCTTCGTCCCGGTCGAGCTTCGCCGCCTTCGACGGCCGCAGACGCCGGAACAGGCTGCCGATCAGCACCATGACCTGCCGGTAGGTGTCGTAGTCGGCGCCGACCAGCGGCTGCTCGACGTACTGGTCCCACCACTCCGACCAGTGCCGGACCTTGCCGTGGTGGAGCAGGTGCTCCTCCAGTTCGGCGAAGCCCGGCCGCAGGTCGCCGATCTCCAGTCCGATCGCGTCGCCGTGCAGAGCCGCCTGATCTTCGGGCGCCTCGCTTTCTTCCGCCGCCTTGCTCTCGTCCGGGTTGGCGGTGGCGTGGGGCTCCTTCGGCAGCCACTGGAAGACGTGGTCGGTGGACCGGTCGACGAGCACCAGCTCGACACCGGGCGTCTCCAACGCGTACGAGATCGCCTGGTACTCCGCCGAGGCGGCGGTGATCGGCGCGACGACCGAGAGCGGCGCCCAGTCTTGCGGGTGGCCGTGCAGTTCCGACGCGAACGCCTGCAGCGCGACCGGCAACGTGCAGTTGCGCAGCTCGGACAGGAGCGGCTGGAAATCCTCGCAGAGCTCCAGGTAGATCACCGACGGCTGCTTCTGGCGCAGCCGCCGAACCATCGCCAGCGCGGACGCCGGGGAGTGGTGGCAGACCGGGAAGATCTCCAGCGGCTCGCGCAGCGCCCGGTCGACGTCGTCCACCAGGCCGGTGAGGATGCCGCCCAGGTCGCGCGTGTCGTCGGTGAACGCTTCCGCCGCTCCGACCAGTTGGTCGCGCAGTGCCGCGAAGACCCCGTCGGCCACGCCCGCGTCCGCGGCGGCCTCGGTGGCGACCGTGTCGGGGCGGGGCGTCACGAGAGCGTCGCGATCGCCTCGCGACCGCCTTCCAGGAAGCCCTCCCACTCGCCGGCCTCCTTCTTGCTGCGCTTCTCCACCGTGCCGTGCCAGTACTTGTTCAGGATCGCGAGGTCTTCCGGGCTACGCCGGGCCAGCGAGCCGACCAGCGACCGGGCGAGCGTGTCGGCGCGCAGAGCCCGATCGCCGAAGAACTGGCTGTGCAGGATCGCGTCCTCCAGCACACCGATCTGCTCGGCGGTCGACAGCGACGACTCCAGCTTCTCGTCGTCGCTGGTCGCCGACGCCGCGGCGGTGCGGAGGTCGGCGAAGCTCTGCAGGAGGATGTCGAGCAGCGTCGGCGGCACCTCCAGCTCGATCTCGTGCCGGCGCAGCAGCTCGACGGTCCGGAACCGGACGATCTCCGCCTCGCTCTTCTTGTTCGTCACGATCGGGATGCGGACGAAGTTGAACCGCCGCTTGAGCGCGGACGACAGGTCGTTGACGCCCCGGTCGTGGCTGTTCGCGGTCGCGATGATCGAGAAGCCGGGCTGGGCGAACACCGTGTTGATCGCATCGTCCTTGAGCTCGGGGATCGACACGTACTTCTCCGACAGGATCGAGATCAGCGCGTCCTGGACGTCGCTCGTCGTCCGGGTCAGCTCCTCGAAGCGCCCGATGACGCCGCGCTGCATTGCGGTCATGATCGGCGACGGGATCAGCGAATCCGGCGACTGGCCCTTCGCGATCACCATCGAGACGTTCCACGAGTACTTGATGTGGTCTTCGGTGGTGCCCGCGGTGCCCTGCACGACCAGCGTCGAGTTGCGGCTGATCGCCGCGGCCAGCAGCTCGGCGAGCCAGCTCTTGCCGGTGCCGGGGTCGCCGATCAGCAGCAGACCGCGGTCGGACGCGAGCGTCACGATCGCACGCTCGACGAAGCTGCGGTCACCGAACCACTTCTGCGCGACCGGGCGGTCGAGGCCGTCGGCGCGCTCGGAGCCCAGGATGAACAGCCGGACCATCTGCGGGCTCAGGCGCCACGAGAACGGCTTCGGGCCGGTGTCGATCGACTCCAGCCAGTCGAGCTCGTCGGCGTACTTCACTTCGGCGGGGGCCCGGAGCATGTCGGTCATGAGCAGCCTTTCACGTGAGGAAGTTCTTGAGCTCGAACACGAGCTTGTCGATGCGGCCGGAGATCACCGGCGTGCCGAGGGTCTTGAACCGGTCGCGGAACCAGGGGTTCACCTGCTGGCTGCCGGAGCTGGTCACCGAGCCGACCGGGATGAACTTCACGCCGGACCGGTGCACCGCCTGGATGCCTTCGAACAACGGCTGCGACCGGTCGAACTCGTAGAAGTCGGAGATCCAGATCATCGCGGTGTTCCGCGGGTCGGCGATCTTCGGCCGGGCCATCGCCATCGCGACCGGGCCGTCGTTGCCGCCGCCGAGCTTCGTCCGCAGCAGCGTCTCGAACGGGTCGTGGACCCACGGCGTGAGGTCGAGCGCCCGGGTGTCGAACGCGATCAGGTGCACGTCGACCTTGGGCAACCCGGCGAAGATCGACGCGAGGATCGTGCAGTTCACCATCGAATCGACCATCGAGCCGGACTGGTCGACGACGACGATCAGCCGGGACGGAGTGCTCTTCCGGGCGGTCTGCCGGTAGTACAGCCGCTCGACGTAGAGCCGCTCGTCCTCGGGGTTCCAGTTGGTGAGGTTCTTCCAGATCGTGCGGTTGACGTCGAGGTTGCGAAACACCCGCTTCGGCGGCACCGATCGGTCGATCGGGCCGACCGTGGCCTTCTCCACCTGGGTGCGCAGTACCTCGGCGACCTGGTCGACGAACTTCCGGATCAGCGATTTGGCGTTCGCGAGCGCGACCCCGGAGAGGTTCGACTTGTCGCGCAGTAGCTGCTCGACCAGTGACATGCTCGGGGTCAGCTTCGCGGCCAGCGCTGGGTCGGCGAGGACTTCGCGGAGCGCCATCCGCTTGATCAGGTCGCCCTCCATCTCGGCGAGCACCTCGCCGAAACCGTTCTCCTCCGAACGGCCACGCAGCTGTCCCGGCTCGTGGCCGAGCGCCCGCTCCAGCCACCCCGAGTCCTGCTGCCAGGTCGACAGCTGCCCGGCCGTGACGTTGCCCGAGCCGGTGCAGAACACGTTGAGCAGCAGCTTCGAGACGAGTGCCGCGCGCCGGACCTCGGCCGCGGTGTCCCGTGCCTCGCCGTCGGCCGGCTCCGGCGGCTTCATCAAGCCGTCGATCTCCGCCGTCAGTTCCGGAAAGCGCTGGAGAACGGTGTCCACCGAGACGGCGGGATCGAGCAGCGCGGCGGGCAGCCCGACGTCGTCGACGACCGCGACGCTCGCGGCCTCCAGCGTCGGCTGCTCGGAGGGGTCGAACAGCTGGGCGAGCAGCCGCCAGTAGAGCACCTGGCGACGAGCGGCGTCGGACTGCGTCGTGTCGGGCTGGGTCTCGTCGGGCAGGGTGGCGTCGGTGCCCGAGCCGAGGGGCGTCGTCATTTGCGCAGCAGTCGGCTCGCCCGCTCGCGGAGTACCGCGACCGTGTCACCGGCGGCCTTCACCGCCTTCGCCGCCTTCGGATCGGTGGGGCCGGACGCCCACTCACCGCCGTGCATCGGCACCGGCTTCCGCTTCACCGTGGCCTGCACGGCCAGCGGCTGCAACGACCACTGCCCGGCGTCCCAGCGGAGCAGCCCGACGCAGGCCGTGGAGCCGCTGACCAGCTGCGGCGTCAGCGGCCCGAGCGTCGGTAGCCGATCGAGGTCGAGCCGCAGGCGGTGCCCATGGAGTACCAGCTCACCGTTGTCGACCGCGTAGCCCTCCACCAGCACCGGCTCGGCCACCCGCACCGGGTGCCGGTCGAGCGGAGGCACCGGCGGGGCGACCGCGTCGGGCAGCTGGAGCCGCGCGACGACGAACGGATCGGCCGGGTCACCGACCTGCGCCCGGTCGTCGGCCCAGAGCAGGTCACCGCTGCTGAGCAGCGGAACGTCGGTGACCGTCAGCGCCCGCCCGTCGGTGAGCGCGGCCAGTAGGGCCGGGTACCCGTCGAACAGCCGCCAGATCGCCGGACCGACGATCGTGTCGACCTTCGCGGCGGCCACCGCGGTACGCACCAGGCGCGGTGCGGCCTCGCCCCGGACCTCCAGCAAGCCGTGCACCTGCACCTGGACCGCGGTGGCGTGCTCGTGCACGTCGATACCGAGCACGAGTAGGCGGCCGGAGACCGTCTCGGCCGCACCGCCCGGCCACGCACCGGCCTGGCAGAGCAGCAGCGCCCGCGTCCAGAGGTCGGCCCAGCGCCGCACCGGCAGCTGGTCCATCGTCGCGATCGGAGCCGAGGCCCGCAGCTCCGCGGCCAGCCCGTCGACGAGCACGGCCAGCCGCCGCAGACGCGGGTCGGCGAGCATGGCCTCCAGCACCTGACCGGACGAGGAGACCAGGTCGTGGTCCACGCCGCGCCAGCCGGTGACGGCCAGCTCGCGCAGCCACGACCGGCAGCCCTCCAGCAGGTTGCGTGGGGCGTCCGGGACGTCGTCGGCCGGGTTGGCCCACTCGCCCCGGGTGCGGCCGAGCGCCGTGTCGACCCGGTCGAGCAGCGCGTCGTGCACCGCGCCCAGTAACGCGGCGCGGGCACCGGCCAGCGTGATCAGGTGCTCGTCGGCGACCGAGCCGGCGGTGAGTTTGGCGGCGGCCTCCGCGGCCCGGTCGCCCAGCGGCGTCACCGCGACACCGGCGGCCAGTGCGGCGAGCGCCGCGGCCCCGTCGTCACCGAGGCGGCCGAAGCCGGAGACCAGGCAGGCGTCGAACCCGGCGACCAGGTCGAGCGCCTCGGGGGTGCCGGCCGGTAGGTCGTCGACGAGCGACGCGAGCTGTGTGCCGAGCATCAGCGCTCCGATCCGTAGGCGGGGAACCACTGCAACTCGGGGATCGGCTCGCGAGCGTCGGGCAGCTCCAGGTACGCGAGGTGACGCAGGAACCGGCTGAACACGGTGGCCGCCGGCGACGGCTCGTGGCCACCGAGCCGGCGCATCAGCTCGTGCTGGTCGGGCACGTCGACCAAGTCGACGCCGAGGTACCGGCCCACTCGCGGGTAGCCGTACTGCAGCACCGCCTCGTCGGCGAGCGAGAGCAGGTGCTTGCAGGGCGTGCCGCGCAGCCCTCCGCACGGCCGGTTGTTGTTCGTGCTGCAGTGGTAGGTGAGCGTGCCGGCGACGATCGACGAGACGTAGACCCGCTCGATGTCCGAGCCGCTGGAGACGACGCCCTGCAACCTCCCGTCGGCCAACTCGACGAACGGGACTTTGGCCAGCTTTCTCGGCGCGACCGGCGGCACGACTCTGGCCGTGCTACGCAGCGCGAGGTCGGGGGCGTTCACGACCGAGAGACCTCCGGCGTCGGGGAACGATGACGATGCCCGGCCGAGCCGGACGCTGTAGTTCCTATCGCACCGGTGCGACAGTTTCGTCAGTCAGTCCCTGGGGCTGGAGAGGCTCCTGAGGCGGAGAGGCCGCGAAGGCGGCGCTGCCAGAACGGGGCCGTCGGCCAGCGGTCCTCGGCGGCGTAGTACTCCACACGCCGGCGCAGGTAGGCCGTGCACTCGTGGTCGAGCGCCGCTTCGTAGGCCGGAAGGGCGTCGCGCCCGGCGAGGAGCGCGAGAACCGTCTCGGCCGCGGCCTGCGCGGAGCGGAGTGCCCGGACGACGCCGGTGCCGGTGATCGGATCGACGGCGAGGGCCGCATCGCCGACCGCCAGCCACGGCGCACCCTGCCCGGCGAGGTCCGGCGCGGAGCGGTGCAGTCGGTGGCTCGATGCCGGGACGACCCGCAGACCCTCGGAGTGCGGTGGGAACGTGGCGTGCGGTGAACCCGGGCCGCGGAGCCGCGCGGCGGTCTCCGGACCCTGGTGCGCCCGCCAGCGGTCGACCTCGCCGAGCCGGAGCCCGCGGCACAGCTCGGCGTCGGTGAGCAGCATCGCGACGAGACGATCCGCCCCGGCCGGCGCGGAGTACCACCAGCCCTCCGGCACGGTCTCGAGCAGCCCGAAACCCCCGGGGTCGGCAGCGGGCAGGAACCCGGTCACCGCGACCAATCGGTCGAACGCGAGCCGCTCCGCGTCCAGGCGCCGGCCGATCCGCGCGGCTCGGCCGGTCGCGTCGACCAGGACGCGAGCCCGGACGGGCTCTCCCGGTGACAACCGCAGGGTCCACCCGGGCGAGATCCCGACGCAGGTCGTCCCGGTCCGCAGCACCGCCCCGGCCGCGGCGGCGGACCTCGCCAACCGGTCGTCGAACGCGACCCGGTCGACGTACCAGCCGGTGCCGTACGGGCTGAACACCGTCGAGCTGGACGCCGCGCCGCCCCAGAAGCTCCGGACGCCGTAGGACGGCGTGCCCTCGGGCAGCGGCACGCCCAACTCGCGGAGCAGGGGATTCACGTCGGGGGAGAGCGACTCACCGACCCGGGGGTGCTCGAAGCGCGAGCGTTCGAGCAGCACCACCCGGGCTCCGGCGCGCGCCAGCCGGAGCGCCGTCGCCGACCCGGCCGGGCCGGCGCCGACGACCGCGACGTCGTAGTCAGTCACCGAGGTACTCGGCCACTGGGTATTCAGCCGCTTGGGGATGCTCAGCCAACCGGGCGCCACACCGCCGCGGTCAGCGTCTGCTCCCGGGCGATCGACTCGCCGCTCGGGGTGGTGCCCCGGCCGCGGATCCGGATTCGGTAGGCGCCGATCTGGTGCGCGGCGAACCCACCGGTGAACCGTCCCTCGTCGCCCTCGGCGAGTGCCACCCGGAAGCCCTCGGTGTCCGGCCTCGTCACCTCCGCCCACACCTGGCCCCAGCCGACGAGCGGCACTCCCGCCCTGGCCAGCGTGGCGTCCAGGTCCACCCAGGAGCCCGGCCCGAACTCCCGCTGCGTGACGTGCGCGTTGAACGTCAGCGACGAGTACGCGTGCACGAGCAGGCTGAACGGCACACTGCGGAACTCGGCCGCCTCGGCAGCGGGGACGTCGGCATCAGCTACGCCCTCCGCGGCGAGCACGGCCCGCCGCGCGAGCCGCGGGAGGTCGTCGGTGTCCGGCGCGCCGGGGACGACGTGCGCCCGGGCGGGCGCCGCGTACCGGAGCGACTGGTCGGTGCCGTTCGGGCTGGCGCTGCGCGCGTCCCGCGGCGCACCGAGCTGCAGGACGACGTGCCACGTGCCGGCGTGGTCGAACCGGTTCTGGTCGTACTCGAACGGCAGCGCGAGCCGGTAGTACGCGACGCCGTCCGACCGGACGTGCCGCATCCCCGGCTCCGCCTCGGCGCGCCACGGCTCGATCAGCTGGCCGCTCGGCGTCTCCAGCCGGAAGTCCACCGCGGCCGGATCCGGCGTGAGCAGGACGACGTCCACGCCGGAATCCTCGGCCACCAGCGTGAACGGGAACCGTTCGAGTTCACCCTCGGGCAGCGTGGCGTCCGGGTCGAGTACCACCTCGGCCTGCGCGATCCCGGCGAGGATCTGCAAGAAGTACTTGTGCAGCCGGAACCGGTCGTCGCCGTCGATCGACCCGGTGACCAGGAGGTACGCGCCGGTGTTCCCGGAGAGCGCCTGCAGCGCCGGCACACTGATGTTCTGCGGCTGCCCGAACCCGATCGCGTACGTCGACGCGGTGAGGCCCCCGACGACGTCGGCGATCCACCGTTCCTGGTTCTCCAGGCCGTCGGTGAGCACGACCAGCGCGCCCGCGTCGAAGTCCGCGGCGGCGCCGGCCAGGAGGTTCCGGCCCTCGGCGACCCCGTCGCCGATCGACGTCTCCCCGTCCGGATCCAGCTCGGCGCTGCTGAGCAGGTCCTTGATCCGGCCCCGGTGGACGTCCGACAACCCCCCGGTGCCCAGCGGGAGCACCGACTGGAGCGGCTGGGCGTCCTCGTTGAACCGCACCAGCCCGACGCCGTCGTCCTCCAGCATCACGTCGACGAACGCGGCGGCGGCCGCCCGCAGCGACACGTGCTTCGGCACGCCGTCGCCACGGTCGTCGGCCATGCTGCCGGACCGGTCGAGGACGAGCGAGACCGCGGTGGTGCGCCGCGCCACGGTGTCGCCGGTGACGGTCACGGTCCAGGTGGACGACGTGCCGGCCTGGCGGATCGTGAGTCGCTGCGGTGGCAACAGGGCACCGGCCAGCCCGGTTCGATAAATCACCCAGAGCCGGGCGGTGGCGACGCCGGACGGCCCGGTCGGCCCGACGGTGACCGACTGGGTGAACGCCACCAGCTGGGGATGTGCCGGACCGCCACCCGGTACGTACTCCAGCGTCACCGGGGCGCTCGCCGCGGTCACCTCGAACGTGATCGCGAGCGCGGCCTCCCTGGCCATGCCCATCAATCCCTGCGGGACGTGCTGGAAGTCCAGCACCGGCGTCAACAGATTCACCGACGTGGTGTCGCAGCGGTCGACCTCCACGTGCTGGTTGCCCTGCCGGACGACGAACCCGAGCCGGTGCCAGGCGGTCACCATGTCCTCGGCGCTGTCCGCCACTCCCGCGGTGAACGACTGGCCGAGCCGTCCACCCCGGATCACCGAGTTCGGCCGGGGAACCGGCCACCACCGGGTACCGCACGCGGCGAAGTCGGCCTGCCACGGCAGCGCCATGACGTGGGTCAGGCCGCCCGGCCGGAGCCGGCTGTGGTCGAGCCGGTACGGCTCGGCGTAGTTGCCCGGGTCGATGATCGGGCGCGACGACTCGTCGAGACCGCCGGCCTCGATGCCGGGAAAGAACGACGCGCCGACGCAGGCGTCCAGCGCGGCCCGGTCCATTCCGTCCGGTGTGACGTCGGCCTGCGGCGCCGGGACGCCGACCCAGTCGTTGACGTAGGCCCCGTCCTTCCAGCGCTGTAGGTGCCCGTACTGGACGCCGGTGAGCCGGCCGTCGCCGGTGCTGTCGTTGAGCCGCGGCATGTTGCCGCCCCCGCCGCCCGGTGTCTTCAACCGGGCGAAGATCCGGGCGCGCAGCGGGTCGGCGACGACCGGCTCGCTCCAGGTGTGCACGCCCGGCACGTCCTCGACCCAGCCGGTGTCCCGGGTGCGCTGCAGGATCGGGTGGACGTCGCGGGTGTACGACGTGGTCGTCGGCGCCGGTAACCGCCCGGCGTCGACCAGCGCGCCGGTGATCCGGTCGTAGAGCGTGACTAGGCTGTCCAGGTCCGGCGCGAACTTCGGCGGGGCGACGAGCACCCAGGCGCCGACCACCGGCGGCGTCGAGCCGTCGGCGCGCACCGTGATCGACGCGGTGACCGGCCCGTCGGCGACGTCGTCGTACCAGTCGTCGTTGGCCCAGAAGTGCCCGCTGAGCGCGGTTCCGGCGGGAGACGCCGAGTGCCCGGAGCCGCCGAGCACGAGCAGCCGGTTCTCCGGGGTGGAGCGGAGCTCACCGAGCGGGACGGTGGTCACCGGGGCGCCGGCGAAGCGGATCGTTCCGGTGTCGAACAGGTGCCGCTGGTTCGGACCGGTCACCGTGCGGGGCCCCGGATCGATCGTGAGGTCGGCGGCGGACTCGGTGTTGCCGCGGTCCGGGTGGGCCGCCTTCGAGTTGGCGAGGTGCACGGTCCAGCGGATCGTCGCCTGCGCGTCGGTGACCTCGGCGACCGTGCCGTCGTCGTGATGGGCGAAGATGCGGAACCGGGCGGCTTGGCGCTTGATCCGGCACTGGTCGTCCTTGTATCCGCCGGGCGGCTCGGGGCGCGCGCCGACACGCTCGGGGCCGAGAAAGAACTCGTCCGGGCTGTTGCCGACGCGCGCTACGCCGATCGCCGGGTGAATTTTGTAGACGGTCGCCATCGACTGCCCCCCTGGTCCGTCGTGGACACTCCGCCCGCAGTGTGCGGGAAGCGCACCCCAGGCGTCCGGTGACTGTTTCCGGGTCGGCCGGTCGGATGACCCGACGTCGTCCGTGTGCTCAGACGGTGACCAGCGCACGCCCGGCGAGACCGAGGCCGACGAGGAGTACCATCCCGGCGGTCGCGAGCGGGGCCGCCGACGACCAGCGCGCGGTGAGCCGGGGGAAGGGGCGCCACCGCCAGCGTTCTTGCACGACGATCAGCGCGAGCCCGGCGGCGGTGAGCGCGCCCGCCATGCCGAGCCCGTAACCCACGACGAGCAGGACGCCGAACGCGGTCCGTCCCAGGCCGATGGCGCCGAGCAGGATCACCAGCGCGGATGGGCTGGGAACGAGCCCGCCGGCGATCCCGATCCCGATCAGCCCGGCCCGCCCCGGCCGCGTCGGCCCGTGCTCCGGTCCGTGCGAGTGATCCGGCGAGTGCGAGTGGCCCGGCCCGTGCCCGTGCCCGTGCGAGTGCGAGTGCGAGTTCGAGTGGCCGTGCCCGTGCGAGTGCCCGTGCGCGCGGCGTCGGCGCGCCGAGACCAGCATGCCGGTACCGACCGCCGCGACCAGCACCCCGCTGGCCACGCCGAGGTACCCCAGAGCGGTCTCCCCGGCCAGCCCGGCCACCGTGGTCAGCACCAGCCCGAGCACCAGCACGCCACCGGTGTGCGTCAGCGTCACGGTCGCGCCCACCACCAGCGCGTCCCGGCGTCGTCCGCGGCGGCCGGCGAGGTACGCGGCCATCACGGTCTTGCCGTGCCCGGGCAGCGCGGCGTGTCCGGCGCCGAGTGCGAGGGCCAGCAGCACCGCCAGGATGCCGACCGTCGGCGTGAGCTCCGACCGTCCGAGCATCGACCGCAGCGTCTCGTCCGCGGCGGCGGTCCACCGGGCGAACACCGAGCCGTCGGCGACCGCCGGGGCTTCCGCATCGAACGTGGAGGCACCTCCGGGACGCGTCCGGAACGACGCGGACCGGACGTCGAGCGGCGAGTTCAGCAGGTCCGCCGGGTAGCTGCGCAGCTCGTTGCTGGAGTCGGTCGTCGGGAGCGGCGAGTCCACCAGCGCGACGCCGCGCCCGACGGCGGTGATCTCCCGCCAGCCGACGCGGTCGGTCCGGTACGCGCTCCCCACGTCCACCGCCGCGGGGGACCCCAGCCCGGCCGGACCGGTCAACTCGCACGTCAGCCTGCTGGTCGTGAGCCCGGCCGACCCCGGTTCGTAGCCGAACGCCGCCGACGCCACCGTCCACGGCACCCGCGCGCCGCCGACCCGCACCGTGAACCCGCGGGCGAGCGCCGCGCAGGCCGTCCCGGCGTACGCCGCCCGCTCGGCCGTGGACGGTGACCCGTCCCGATCCCGGTCGACCGCGGGCTTCTCCTGGAGCGTCGGCAGTTCGGCGGCGTCGACGACCGCCCGGACGTCGACCCGCTCCGGCGAGAACGTGAGCGCCGCGAGCTGGTTCACCGAGAAGTTGCCGAGCGGATGCGCCTCCGCGGGGTCGGCCGACCACACCACGACCAGGCCGAGCGCCGCGCAGACGACAGCCAGCCTGCTGATCAACGTCCGCATCTGCTGCCTCTCAGAGCATCGCGAGGGTGCGCCGGGCCGCCGGGGCCTCGACCGGGGAGAAGTGCGGGTTGAGCGCCAAAGCGGCGCTCAGAGAGCGCCGCGCCTCGTCGGCTCGGCCGAGCGCGGCCTGGATCGCCCCCCGGTGGTACAAAAAATGCGCATTGCGGACGCCGAGCGCGGACGCTTTCTCGGCGAACCGGAGTGCCTCGGCGTTCCGTCCGGAGGCGTGCAGTGCCTGGGCCATGGCGTCCGCGACCTCGGCGAACTGGCGACGCTTCCACTCGCGCTCGGCGGCGGCCAGTGCCTCGGCCGGCTCGCCCAGGGCCAGCTTCAGCGCCACCGTCGTCAGGTCGTCCGAGCCGCCGTTCGCGGCGAACAGCTGCCCGGCCGCCTCCGCGAGCGCGAGCTGCGCGGCGGCGTCGGCCGGACGGTCGGCGGCCCGCAGGAGCTCCGCGTACTCCAGGAGGTAGGTCGGGGTGGGCGAGCGCTGGGTGACCGTGCGGTAGCCGGCGAGTGCGGCGTCGAGATCGCCCTGCGCCGCGGCGACCTTGGAGCGGCCCTGGTGCAGCGGCAGGTAATCCGGATCGGCGGCCAGCCCGGCCCGGTAGTGCCGTGCGGCGGCGTCGAGGTCGCCGGTGTTCCAGGCCAGCTCGCCCAGCTGGTAGCGGCAGAACGCGATCTCGGCCGGGTCGACGGCGGCCGCGAGCGCGCGCCGCATCAGCGCGGCGGCCTCGTCGGTGCGGCCGCGCTGCTCGAGGTCGTAGGACGCCCGGGTGAGGGCGGGCAGCGCCGGGCGCAGGTCCAGCATGCGCTGGATCGCGGCGGTCGCGGCGTCGGCGTGGCCGAGCTGCGTCTCCGCATCGGCCAGGACGCCGTACGCGTCGGCGCTGTAGGGGTTCTGCGCCAGCGCGCGCTGCGCGTGGACGCGCGCGGCGGCGAAGTCGTGGCGGGCGTTCGCGAGCGCGCCGAGACCGGTGAGCGCGGCAGCGTTCGGCGCCGGACGTACGTCGAGTGAACGCCGCAGCGCGCCCTCCGCCCTCGGGTACCAGCCCGGGTCGGCGGTGATCCGGGACTTCTCCAGGTAGGCGCTACCGAGCGCCGCCCAGGTGACGTGATCGCGCGGCAGGCGGCGGAGTCGCTCCTGGGCTGCGGCGATCGAGGCGTCGAGCGCGGCAGTGGGGGCCTTCGGCCGTGGCGCGGCGGCCGGTGCGTCCGGGGACGGGGTGTCCCGGAGGCCGAGCACGCCGCCCACCGCGAGCAGCACCGCCGCCAGTACCGCGACGATCACCACGCCCCGCAGGGCCCCGCGCCCCCGGCCGGTGCGCTCGTCAGCGGGTGCTGCCGCCGAAGCTGCGCCGACCGCGGCGGGTGCGTCCGCGGCCGACCTCGCTGCGTCGGCTTCGTTCGCGTCGGCTTCGTTCGCGGCGGGTGCGGCCGCGGGGGGCGCCGCGGCCGCGTCTGCGGTTCGGGTCATCCGCGTCTCCTGGGGATCGGTGCCGACGGGCGGGCGGCGGTGGCCGGCCGGGATGCGCCCTGACCCGGCCGGCCACCTGGTTCGTGCGGCGGAACTACGCCGCTCCGCGTTGGGCCGTCAGCGTCGTCGGCGGCCGCGGTGCGCGGGGAGCGTCGCCGACGTCGGACGACGCCGGTACCAGGCGACGAACCCGGCGATCGAGCAGAGGATCGCCGTGGTGGTCACCGCCGTGATCAGCGAGGCCCCGGTCGTCCCGAGACGGCTCGCCGCGGCGACGTTGTCCGTCCTCGTCTCCGCAGCGCTCCGGTTCACCGCCTCCTCGTTCGGCAGCGCCACGAACGGGAACTGGCGCTCGAAGCGCACGTCGTTCGCGTTCACCTTGTCGCCGGCGGCGAGCGCGTCGACGAGCTTGCCCTCTTGGGCGGCGCCCTCCATCACCTGGATCGCGATGTCGATCACGTCGTCCCCGAGGCGACGGCCGTTCGGGAAGCCCTCGGTGTCGCCGGCGAGTACCCCGAGCCGGTCGGGCTTGGTGTTGTGCTTGTTCGCGAGGTTCAGCCGCAGCATCTCGGACGCCCGGAACTTCTTCGCGTCGACGTCCTTGTTGTTCAGCTGGGAGTTGAGGTCGACCTCGATCGGGCCGCCGCCCTTCGTCGTGATGCCGGTCAGGAAGATCTCCGCGAGGTCCTCACGGGGTACGTCCGGCGCCGGGATCTTGTAGATCTGCTCGATCAGCTTCGGCAGCTCCGGATCGTTGACCCGGTCGACGACCTCTTCGATGCCCGCGTCCTGGTCCGGGGAGAGCGCGTTGAACGCGTCCTTCAGCCCGGCCGGCAGCACGACCTCGTTCACCAGCGGGTTGCCCAGGCGCGAGACCTGCACGGTGTCGTTGCCGAGCTTCGCCTTCGTGTTGCCGGAGATCCGGACCCGGTTCCGCTCGGTGGTCGACCAGAGCCCGACCACCGGGTTCCGGTCGACCTTGCCGTTGAGGGCGAGGGCCGAGGCCGGCACCTGCAGTGCGATCGAGTTGACGTTGTACCCGCCCAGCGTGTCCTGGCCGACTTCGCTGAGGTCACCGCCGTAGAGCAGGTCGAACACGCGCAGGTCGGCGAAGAACGGGTCGTCGGCCTGGCCGACGAACGACTTCACGCCGTTCTTCAGCTCCAGCGTCGCTTCCTTGCGGAGCGCGGCGTAGTCCGGCATCGACGCCTTGCCGACGAACGACGGCGCGACCGGCGCGTCCTTGACGATCGTGTCGCGGTACCGGCGGCCCCCGTCGTACGACGCCTGCAGCGTGTAGGTCTGCTTGAAGAGCAGGTTCTCGTCGTCCAGCGACGTCACCTGCCCGTTGTTGTAGAGGAACGTGTCGTTCTTGCGCTGGTCGTCGTTCTTGAACGTCCACCGGAAGACGACGTCGGGCTTGGCGTCGCCGTCGTTGTCGACGTTGACCTTGTAAGCGGCGTCGGTCGCGAACGGGTAGAAGTTCGGGCCGCCAGTGGGCTCCTCGAACGGCTGGAAGTTCGCGACCAACAGGATCGAGCCGGGGGTGTCCGGGCTGGCCATCGCGTAGAAGTCGGTGTTGTCGACGGCCGGGTCCGCGGCGATCAGCGGCGCTTCCCGGTGGCTGGAGCCCTGCGCGGTGAGCGGTCCGAGGCCGGTCACGGCGGTCCCCAGCGCGAGGCCCGCGGCGGCGAGCGCGGCGGCGGTCCGGCGCGGCAGCCGAGGTCGCCGCGCGGGTGGGGGAGGCTCCGCGAGCGGGCTACTCGGGGGGTGCTGCGCCGTCGTCGTCATCCGGGATCCTCCACGTTGGAATAACCGTGAGCGCGGTCATCCGGGGGACGGCCCGCGCGCCTTGGAGGATCAGTGGTGTGACTTGGGCCACAGTTCTTCGGATCGAGCAACCCCGGTCTCTCCGCAGGTCAGGACGTTGTTCGGAGTTGCGCTCTGCTTTATGGGGTGTCACATGTACCTCGTCGGGTGACACACGACCCAGAAGGCTCAAAGGGCCCATCGGGCACACACGACCCGCGGAGGCGCCCGGCGGCACGGCACGAATGGACCCGCTGCTCGGTACGGCGCGTCACACGGCCACGACGGACCGGCTGCTCGGCCGACCCAGGCGTCGGCTGATGGTTGTCGCGCTGTCGGGAGAGCGCGCAGTGTGGTTGTCGCGTTGTCGGGGTGGCGCACGGTGTCGTTGTCGCGCTTTCCGGGTGATGCGCGAGATGGTTGTCGCGCTGTCCGTGCCATGGTCGGCGCCGGAACGCTGCTCAGCAGCCGTCCGTCTCCGGACTCGGGGCGACCTCNCGGGGCGACAACCATCCGGCGGCCACCCGGACGGGGCGACAACCATCCGGCGGCCACCCGGAAATGGCGACATCCATCCCGGCAGGCCCCGGGAACGGCGACAACGATTGCGGCGGGCGTCCGGGAACGGCGACAACGATTGCGGCGGGCGTCCGGGAACGGCGACAACGATTGCGGCGGGCACCGGAACGGCGGTGACCGACCGCCGCTCTAGGCTGGTGGCCCCGCCTTCTGGGAGGGAGCCGCCTCAGCGGGCGGCGTGGGCCTCGAGGGTGGGAAGGACGTCGGTGGGGGACGGCATCGCGGCGATCTGCTCGCGGAGCGCGTGGGCGGTGGCGCGGTACACCGGCTCGCCGAGCAGCGTCCGGGCGCACTCGGCGACGATGTCGGGCGTCACCTCGTCGCCGACCAGCGACAGGCCCGATCCCTGTGCCGTCAGCACCTCCGCGTTGACGAACTGATCGGCGCCCTGGGGTAGCACCAGCTGGGGCAGGCCGTGCGAGGCAGCGCCGAGCGTCGTCCCGCTGCCGCCGTGGTGCACGACGAGGTCGGCGTGGCGCAGCACCTGGTCCTGCGGCACGAACCGCCAGACCTCCACCCGGTCCGGCACCGGGCCCAGCGCTGCCGGATCACCGGGGCCGACCGCGACCACCACCCGTACCGGCAGCTGTGCCAGCCCGTCGAGCGCCGCCCGGAACACCTCGGTGGCCCGGAACGCCACCGTGCCGAGCGTCAGGTAGACCAGGGGCGATCCCGGCGAGTGCCACGGCGGCGCCGGTGGACTCCACGGCACCGGGCGCAGCGGGAAGCGCGTCGGAATCGCGGCGGCGATCGGATCGGCGAGCCCTGGTGGCCAGAGGTCGATGCAGGCGTCGCCGAGCATCGGGTTGGCGGGCGATCGTCCGCTCCAGATCCAGTCGAAGGAGTCGGCGGCCTTGTCGCGGATCTCGGGCGGCATCGAGCGCCCGATCGTGATCGACACCGCGGGGACGCCGGCCCGGAGAGCCGCGCCGGCCGCGCCGACGTCGCTCATCTCGTAGATCACCAGATCGGGAGGCTCCGCGGCGAGCACCGGCTCGAGATCGGCCAGCGTCCGGCGCGGGAGCAGGTCGCCGAACATCGTGATCATCACGTCGACGACCGGGCCGTCCGGATGCCGCCGCACGGCTTCGGCTTCCGCTTCGGCGACCGAGATGCCCACGGTGCGGGTGTCGAAGCCGAGGGCGGTCAGCCGGGGCACGAACGCCGAGCCGGTCGCGAGCGTGACCTGGTGCCCGGCCTCGCGGGCAGCCGCGGCGAGCGGTAGCAGCGGATAGAGGTGGCCGTACGCAGGTCGGCCGGAGAACAGGATCCGCATGTCACCGACCGTAGGGGGCAGCGCAACCCGTAGTCGGCGTTGTGCGGAGGCGCTCGCCGCGCTATGTTGTTCTCAGTCCGAGATATACTCATCATGAGAACAACGGAGGCGGCGGTGGACGAGCAGGAGTTCCTCGCGGCGTACGACCCCGGCGACTTCCCGGCGGTCGCGGTCACCGTCGACGTCGTCGCGCTGACGATCCGCGAGGGCGTGCTCCAGGTGCTGCTGGTCGAGCGCGGTGAGGCGCCGTTCGCTGGGCGGCTCGCGCTCCCGGGTGGATTCGTCGGCGACGAGACGCTGGACGCCGCTGCCCTGCGTGAGCTCGCCGAGGAGACCGGGCTCCACCCCGACGCCGGCGCCTCCCGCAGGGCTGGCGCGGCGGACGATCCGGGCACCCGGAACGGCGCGCTGGCACGCGTCCACCTGGAGCAGTTGAAGACCTACGGCGATCCGGGGCGGGACCCGCGGATGCGGGTCGTGTCGGTGGCCTACCTGGCGTTCGCGCCGAGCCTGCCCGACCCGCGGCCCGGCGGGGACGCGGCCGGTGCCGCCTGGCTCCCGGTCGCCACCGCGGCCGAGACCGCGCTCGCGTTCGACCACGGGCGGATCCTCGCCGACGGTCTCGAGCGGGCACGGGCGAAGCTGGAGTACTCGCCGCTGGCGACCGCGTTCGTCGGCACCGAGTTCACGATCGCCGAGCTGCGGGCGGTGTACGCCGCGGTCTGGGGCGAGGACCTGCACGCCGGCAACTTCCACCGGAAGGTGCTCTCGGTGCCGGGCTTCGTGGAGAGCACCGGATCCACCACCGCGCGCGGCGGCGAGCGGGGCGGCCCCCGGGCCAAGCTCTACCGGGCCGGGGACGCGCGGGTGCTGCACCCGCCGCTGCTCCGGCCGGCCAGTGAGGACGGTGTGCGGTGACCACCGTGGTCAGCGGTGACCTCGCCGACCTGTACGGCGTGCGGTCGGCGGACGGCCTCGCGCTGCTGAAGGTCGCCCGGGACCCGGCCGACAACGACCTGCTCGCGACCGAGGCCGAGGCGCTGCGTCGGCCGATCGACGGGCAGTACCGCGCGTACTTCCCGCGGCTCGTCGAAACGCTACGGGTCGAGGATCCGGACACCGGCGAGCAGCGGGCCGCGAACGTCCTGGAGTTCTGCGACGGGTTCGTCAGCCTGGCCGACGTCGCCCGCGCCTACCCCGACGGCCTCGACCCGCGGGACGCCGCCTGGATGTGGCGGCGGCTGCTGGTCGGGCTCGGCGCGGCCCACCAGGCGGGGCTGGTGCACGGCGCGGTGCTGCCCGAGCACGTGCTGATCCACCCCGGCGAGCACGGTCTCGTGCTTGTCGACTGGTGTTACGCGGTGACGCAGCCCGGCGGGTACGTACCGGCGCTGGTGGCGCGGTACCGGGACGCGTACCCGCCCGAGGTGACCGACCGGAAACCCGCCACCCCCGCTACCGATCTCTACCTCGCGTCCGGGCTGATGCTCCGGCTGATGGGTGGCCGCGTGCACCCGGCGCTGCGCCGGTTCGCCACCGGCTGCCGGCTCTCCGCGCCACGAATGCGGCCGCAGGACGCCTGGCGTCTGCTCGCCGAGCTCGACGAACTCCTGCACACCCTCTACGGGCCGCGACGGTTTCGGCCCTTCTCGATCCCTGCCTGATCTCACTCCCGAAGAAGGGACACCACGATGGGAAGCGGACGCTGGTCCACCGACGTCTACTCCGCCGCGGAGAACTACCGTGCGGCCACCGGCCGGAGCGCCTTCGCCTACAGCGACGGCGGTGCCCGGAAGGTCCACCCGAGTCTGGACCCGCGCGGCGTGACCGTGCGGGAGAGCCGGGACAGCGACGAACACCCGCGGAGCACACCGATCGCCGTGTTGTTCGACGTCACCGGCTCGATGGGCACGGTGCCCCGGGTGCTGCAGACGAAGTTGCCGCAGTTACTCGGGCTGCTGCTCCGCAAGGGGTACGTCACCGACCCGCAGATCCTGTTCGGCGCGGTCGGCGATGCGACCTGCGACCGGGTTCCGCTCCAGGTCGGACAGTACGAGTCGGACAACCGGATGGACGACCACCTGGCGAACATCGTCCTGGAGGGCGGCGGTGGCGGCCAGCGGCACGAGTCCTACGAGCTGGCGATGTACTTCCTCGCCCGGCACACCGACACCGACGCCGCCCGGCACGGACGTCGCGGCTACGTGTTCCTGATCGGCGACGAACTGCCCTACGACACGGTCAAGGCGAAGGAGGTCCGGCGGGTGATCGGCGACCCGCTCACCGAGAACATCCCGGTCGAGGCGATCGTGGCCGAGCTGCGCCGCCGTCACGAGGTCTACTACCTGCTGCCGCAGGGCTCGTACTACGCCGGTGACCAGGACATCCTCCGGCGCAGGGGGCAGCTGCTCGGCGAGAACGTCCTCCAGCTGGACGACCTGGGCGCGGTCTGCGAGACGATCGCGCTGACCATCGGCCTGAACGAGGGAACCGTCGGCCTCGACGAAGGCCTCGCCGATCTGGCCGACGTCGGGTCGGCGGCGGGCGCGACGGTCGGCAAGGCGCTGGCGCCGCTGAGCCGGGCGGTGGCCCGCCGGGGACGGACGGTGCGTGCCGCGCTGCCGCGGCCCGGGTCCGCCGGGAGCGGATCGGTGCGGCTGTGAGCCACACGATCGTCGTCGACCTCGGCTACGGGGACGCGGGCAAGGGCCGCGTCGTCGACCTGCTCTGCGCGGGATCAGACGTCACCGCTGTGGTCCGGTTCAACGGGGGCGCGCAGGCGGCGCACAACGTGGTGCTGCCGGACGGACGGCACCACACGTTCGCCCAGTTCGGGTCCGGCACGTTCCGCGGTGTACCGACGCACCTCTCGCGGTTCGTGGTGATCGATCCGCTGGCGCTCGCCGCGGAGGCGGCGCACCTGGCGGCGCTCGGGGTGCCGTCGCCGTTCGAGCTGCTCACGATCGAGGAGGGGGCCCTGCTCGCCACGCCCTGGCACCGGGCGGCGAACCAGGCGCGGGAGCGGCGACGGGGCGCGGATCGGCACGGCAGCTGCGGGCTCGGCGTGGGGGAGACGGTCGGCTACGCGCTCGCCCACCCGGACGCGCCGCGCGTCGGTGACGTCCGGGACCCGGTGCGGCTCCGGCAGCGGTTGGCGGCGGTCCACGACCGGCTGACCGCCTCCGTCGGTCCGCTCCAAGCCCCGGACCTGGACGACGTCGTGCGCGTGTTCACCGCGTTCGGGGACGTCGTCCGCATCGTGGACTCGCGACACCTGGACGGGCTTCTTCGCGCCGGGCCGTGTGTGTTCGAGGGGGCCCAGGGCGTGCTGCTCGACGAGTGGTTCGGCTGGCACCCGCACACCACGTGGTCGACGACGACGTTCTCGAACGCCCAGGCGCTGCTCGGCTCGGCACCGGCCCGGCGGCTGGGGGTGGTGCGGACGTACACGACGCGGCACGGCGCGGGGCCGTTCGTCACGGCCGATCCGGCGCTGGACGCGCTGCCCGAGCCGCACAACGGGGCCGGGGAGTGGCAGGGCACGTTCCGGCGAGGGCACTTCGACGCGGTGGCCCACCGGTACGCGGTCGAGGTGTGCGGTGGGGTGGACGCGCTGGCGGTGACCCACCTGGACGCCCCGGCGTTGGTGCCGTCGCTGGGTCTCTGCACGTCGTACGACACGGGCGCGGGCCGGACGAGCCGGATCCCGATCGGGCGCCGCGGGGACCTACCGGGGCAGGAGCGGCTCACCACGATCCTGCGAGCCACCACCCCAGCGGAGGTCCACCGGCCGGACGACTGGGCGGGCGCGATCGGGGACCTGCTCGGCGCCCCGGTCGTGCTCGGCACCGACGCCCCGAGCGGCCCCGCCGCACTCCGGAGCGGCCCGCCGCACTCCGGAGCGGCCCGCCGCACTCCGGAGCGGCCCGCCGCACCCCGGAGCAGGGCGCCGGGTGGCCGGCGCGGGCCTCACCGCCGGCGGCGGGCGGCGGAGCGTTGCGCGGCGATTGGAGAATGAATGCGGATCAGGCGCGCGATCACACGCCTGATCCGCGATCGTTCGGGGGCGGCGTCGACTCGGGCGGCTCCGTCGACTCGGGCGGCTCCGTTGGCGTCGGCGGCTCCGTCGGCTTCGGGGGCGCGGCCGGAGCCCGGAACGGCGGGAAGAAGCGGCCCAGCGTCGGCAGGCCCGGGGCCGGTGCGGCCGGCGCCTGCGCGGCCCGGACCTCCGCGATCTGGTGCCGCAGGTCGTCCTGGCTGATCGCGCTCGCCGGGGTGCCGGTGCGCGCCTCCCGCATCGCCTTCGACAGCTGGGCACGGCGCAGCACCTCCTTGAGGTCGGCGCCGGTCAACCCCTGGCTGAGCGCCGCGCACTCGGCGATGTCCACGTCGTCGGCGAACATCAGAAAACCCGGCACCTCGTGCTCGACGATCTGCTGGCGGATCATCTTCGCGAGGATCTGGGCCCGGCCGGTGGCGTCCGGGGCGGGGACCGCGAGCTTGACGTCGAACCGTCCGGACCGGATCAGCGACGGGTCGATCCGCTCCGGGAAGTTCGTCGTCGCGACCACGAAGACGTTCGGGTTCACGTCGATCAGCGAGTTCATCTCCTGCTTGAAGATGCCGGCGACCGAGTTGATCGCCTGGCTGGCCGCGTCCCCGCCCTCGCTGGCGTAGCCGATGATCGTGTCGAACTCGTCGAACAGCATCACGGTCGGCTCGGTGTAGCGCCGGGCGTCGCGGAAGATCTGCTTGATGTTGCGCTCCGAGGCGCCGAGCCACTTGTCCAGGATCTCGGTGGTCCGGATCTCCCGGAACCGGGCTCCGATCTCGTTCGCCAGCGCCCGGGCGAGCATCGTCTTGCCGGTCCCCGGCGGCCCGTAGAACAGCGCGCCCTGCGGCCGCCGCGCGCCCCAGCGGGCCATCGCCTGCGGGTGCCGGAACGACGCGGCGATCTCGCGGAGTTGGTTCACGATGTCGTCCAAGCCACCGACCTGGTCGAGCGTCACGCGGTCGGGCCCGCCGGACGTGGCGCTCACCGCGACGGTGCGGCCGGTCAACGCGTCCGGCCCGGTGGCCTCCGCGACCGCGTCGAGGATCAGGCGGCAGAACCCTTCCAGGTGCTCGACCGATAGCTCCGCGGCGGGCACTTCGGCGCGGAGGACGACGGTGCGCTCCGCGGTCCGCGCGGTCGCGGTGAGCCCGCTCGTGTCGTCGCGGACGCTCGCCTCCGTCGCGTGCGGCTCGGCGGGCGCCGGGTCGGTGTGGACTTCGTCCGACGGATCGAGGCGGCGGAGTACCGCGCCGACGCCGTCCACCAGGCGGGTGGCCCAGGGATCACCGGCGTCGACCCGCCGGGACAGGAAGACCCCGATCGGGTCGTTGCCCAGCACGCCCACGCTTCGGTTGGCGTCCCGGGGCTCGGTCCCGGTGCGGATGCTCGCGTCCAGGTAGACCTGGGCGTCGTCGCGGGTCAGCGCGAACGACACACCGCGGACCGGCGGTGGGAACGCGGCCCCGGAGAGCAGCTCGACGCGCTGGCCGTCGACGGTGGTCAGGATGCGGGCGGCGTCAACGAGCGTCACCGTGCACCCGGCGTGGGTGAACGTCCGCAGGTCCGGCCGTACCGGGTACGTCGTGTCGCGCTCCATCCCTCGTTGCTACCCCGGCCGCGCAAGGTCTACCCGACCGGCGTCGGCTTCCGCGGTCGCCGGTGGGAGGTTGCGCCGGGTCCGGGGCGTGGTGGGGCGCGGACGCGGTGGGAGCAGGCGGACGACCCGGCGGCGCGCCGCCAGCGCGGACCGCACCGCCCACCGCACCGGCGCCGGGGCGTCCGGAAGACCGACCGCGGCCCGGACGCCGGGGGACAGCAGCGTGGCGAACACCGGGACCACCAACGGCCGGATCGGCCAGGGCGCGTGGGCGCGCACCATCGCGAGCGTGCGCTCGCTGGCCACCCGCCCGGCCTCCGACGGTGCGAACCGGGTGCGCTCGCACGCGGCGAGGTACTCCGCCTGAGCCGGGTACGTCCGGGGCAGGTCGGGAACGCCCATCCGGCGGCCGAGCTCGGCGTGGAACACCGCGATCGCGGTCCGCTCCGCGGGGGCGAGCGGACGCCAGCCGTAGCGATCGAGCCATCGGACGGCGGTCACCGCGAGCGCGGCGAGTGCGTACCGGTTGTCTTCCGTCGATACCCTGCCGGAGCGGTGACCACGGTTGATGCCGCGGAGGACGGTCCGCCCGGAGGGCGAGTCGAAACCCTCGGCGACCAGGTCACCGAACGCAAGCGACGTGGTGTGGGATCGTCCGGCGAGCGCGTCGGTAGGGCCGATCCGCGCCGCTGTACCCGGAACCGCATAGAGGTGCCAGATGACCAGTTTGCCCGCCGTGCGGAGATCCCAGGGAAACTCGTGGAAGAACAGCAAGCGGACGATCTCGGCGTGGTCGGACTCGGGGTCCAGCCTCTGGATCCGAGCGGTGAGCGTGTTCCGGGGCACCGGCACACGGTAGGGGCGGTTGTCATCAATCGGAGTCGAGCGGGAGCCGGGGTGTCGATGTTCCGGAGACGGCGACGGGAGCGTCGGGGTTCCGTCGTGACCCCGGACTCCGTTCTCCGGGACCGGGTGGTCCTCGGGCACACGCTGCTGGAGCACGGGCGCGCCGGTGAGGCCGAGCGGGTCCTCGTCGAGTCGCTGCCGCTGGTGACGACCGTCGGGGCGCACCCCAACGCGTTCCTCACCCTGCGCTTGCTCGGCCAGTGCGCGCGTACCGCCGGACGGCTGGATCAGGCCCGCGGTTATTACAGCCGGGCGCTGGACGTCGCCGAGGCGCTGGGCGACCCGGACCTGGCCGGAGCCGCAGTCAGCGGTATGGCCTACGTCGAGCTGGCCGCCGACGACCTGGCCCGCGCGGACGGCTACTTCCGGCAGGCCGTTCAACTCGTCCGGACCGTCGCGCCCGGCCCCGGCCGTGTCGCCGTGCTCCGCGACTACGCGGACCTGCTCGTCCGGACCGGCGACCTGCGCGCCGCCGCGTTCTACCAGGAGGCCCTCGACCAGCCCGGCATCGACCCGGCCGACCGCGCGGCGATGCTCGTCGCCCTCGGCCGCGAGCTCTACCGCCGCGGCCGGACCGCGGCGGGCCTGGACCGCCTGCGGGCCGCCGCGACGCTGCTGACCGAGGCGGGCCCGGACGCCGAGGCGTACAACGCCCTGGTGCTGCTGGCCGGCCTCGCGCGGGAGACCGACCCCGCGACCGCCGCGGACGCGTTCGTCCGCGCGCACGACCTCGCGCAGACGCTCTACGGCGGCGTCGACGTCCGGCACTACACGGAGGGCTACGCGGCCCGGGTCCGGCAGGTGGAGGCCGAGACCCAGCGCCGGGCCGACGCCGGTGAGCTGCCCGCCGTGGCGCCGCCCGCACTGCTCGAGGCCACCCGGAACCTCGGCCCGGACGCCGTCCGCACGGTCGCGGTGGGCGCACCTGCGATGATCGGCGCCCGGTCGCTCACCGAGGGCGAGAACCTGCTGGCCGATCACCGCTACTCCGAGGCGGACGAGAAGCTGCGGATGGCCGCGGTGATGTGGTCGGCGCTCGGGGCCGGGCACGTGCTGCCCCAGGTCTGGTCGGCGCAGGGGAGGCTGGAGCTGGCCCGCGGAGACGACGACGCGGCCTGGGCGCTGCTCGACCGCGCCCGCTCGCAGGCCGCCGCGCTCGGCGACGCCCGGACCGAGCTCACGGCGCTCGTCGCGCTGTCCGAGTTGCTCGCCACGGCGGCGGAGCCCCGGCCGCCCGCCGGCGAGGTGCGGCGCGAGCTGCGGCTACTCGACGTGGTCGTGCGCGCGCGGAGCCTCGCGTCGTACCTGGGGGAGACACTGCCGGCGTCGGTGGACACCGCCGCGGCGGTGCTCTGCGAGCGCTACCGGGCCCACGACCTGGCCGAGCGGCACTTGCGGGCCGCGCTGGCGGCGGCGGAGCGCGCGCCGGCGATCCCGCTGGCGAGACTCGTCGCGTACCTGGCCCGGCGAGGGGACGGTGCGGGGGTGGCCGCGCTGCGCGGGCGGCTCGTCGCGGTGGCTGAGGGCAGCACGGATCCGTCGGTCCGGGCAGCGGTGGACGGCGCGCTCGGGCGGATCGACGCCGCCGCCGGGGACTGGTCCGCGGCGACGTTCGAGCGTCTGCGTGCTGCCTGTGCCGCCCACGACGCGCTGCGGGGACGGGCGGGCGCACTCGACCCCGGGATGGAGCCGCCGTACACCGTGGCCGCCGAGGTGGCGCTGCGGCTCGGGCGGTTCCCCGAGGCACTCGCGCTGGTCGAGCGCGCCGAGACGGCGGGGGCGCCGGACGCGCCGGAAGCCGGGGGAGACCCCGGCGACGCCGCGCGGGTCGTGGTGTTCGCCGGCGATTGCGGGGTGTACGCGCTCACCACGGCACCGGGCGAGCCGGTGGCCGGCGCGGTAGTGGCGGCCGGACCGGCCGTCTCGGTGTCCGCGGACGATCCGGCGCAGCGTCGGCTGGCGGCGGTGGTCGACGCGGCCGAGGCGCGGAGCACGGTGGCCCTGACCGCGGCGGGCGCGCTCTACGGCGTCCCGGTGCACCGGCGGCCGGACGGCGGCGCGCGCCTCCGGGTGTCGCTGCTGCCCAGCGCGTCGTTGCGGTCCCCGGCGCCGCACCCGGTTCCCGGCGGGCCCCGGCCGGGCCTCGTCGCCGTCGATCCGCTGGACGAGTTGCCGTTCGCGCGGATCGCGGCCGACCACGCCGCCGGACGGCTCGGCGTCGCCACGCTCGGCGGTGCGGCGGTCACCGCCGAGCGGCTCGCCGCTGACCTGGCGTCGCTGACGGTGCCGGTGGTGCACTTGGCCTGCCGCGTCGTCACCGACGAACGACGTCCGGAGCGCAGCGGGCTGTTGATGGCCGGCGAAGCCGGGGCCGACCGGGTGACCCCGGCGCGGCTCGCGGCGATGACCTGGAACGGCGCGGTCGTCGTGCTCAATTCCGGTGAGGCGGGTGGGCTGCCTCCGATCCTGGTGCGGACGCTGCTCGCGGCCGGCGCCACCGCCGTTGTCACCACCGCCCGCCCGGTCGACGGCCTGTCGGCGGCGCTGCTCACCACATGGTTCCACGACGAGCTCGACCCGGGCGTCGCGGACGTCGCCCACGTGGACGCCGCACTCCTCGCCGCGCAGCAGCGGCTCCGCACCGCGACCGGCGACGACCTGCTCACCTGGGCGGCCGACCGGCCGGTTCTCGGCGCCGACCAGCTCGCGGTGGTGACCGAGCGGGCGGAGTCCGAGCACCCGTTCGCCGACCCCGACCACTGGGCCTGGTGGGCGACGTACGGCGCCGGGGCACAGTGAGCGGCCCGCGCGCCGGGCAGCTGGTCGTAGATACGACGACGTGGCCGTCGTAGATGCCTGACGCGCGAGCCGCTGTGTAGCTGCCCTGGAATCGGCCGGGTAAACGGGGACGGGCACGTCCGTCTGCAGTCGTCTGACACATGGCCGGGTCACGGCGTCCGGCGTAGGTTCGATTCAGATCGCGCTGCGAGTCGAAGGAGTACCCGTCGTATGTCGGAGTCCAATGCTGTTACCGCCAGTGCCGCCGGCACGATCGACGTCGGCGGTGACCTGACCGTCAACCGTCTCGGCTTCGGTGCCATGCGCATCACCGGCCAGGGCATCTGGGGTGACCCGCCGGACCGCGAGGCCGCGAAGGCCGTGCTGCGCCGCGCCGTCGAGCTCGGCGTCAACTTCATCGACACGGCCGACTCGTACGGGCCGAACGTCAGCGAGGAGTTGATCGCCGAGGCGCTGTACCCGTACCCGGACGACCTGGTCATCGCCACGAAGGGCGGGCTGACCCGCACCGGCCCGGGCGTCTGGCCCCGCAACGGTCGTCCCGAGCACCTGGTCAAGGCGCTCGAGGGCAGCTTGAAGCGGCTCAAGCTGGAGCAGATCCCGCTGTACCAGTTCCACGCGCCGGACCCGGCGGTACCGATCGAGGAGTCGCTCGGGGCGCTGATCGAGGCGAAGCAGGCCGGCAAGGTCCGGCACATCGGTGTCTCGAACTTCGACGAGACGCAGATCGCGATCGCCCAGGGACTGACGCCGATCGTCTCCGTGCAGAACCGCTACAACGCGGACGATCGCACGTCCGAGTCGGTCGTCGACCTCTGCGAGCAGGAGCAGCTCGCGTTCCTGCCGTGGGCACCGATCAGCGCCGAGAGCGCGGCGGTGAAGGAGGCCGCGGTCAACCACGGCATCTCGCCGCGGCAGGTAGTGCTGGCGTGGCTGCTCGCGCGGTCGCCGCAGATGCTCCCGATCCCGGGCACCGGCTCGATCGGGCACCTGGAGGAGAACATCGCCGCGGCGAGCGTCAGGCTGAGCCCGGCCGAGGTCGCGGCGATCACCGGCTGATGCCGCTGTCCGCGTTCCCCTTCCCGTTCCGTGCCGACACGTTCCGGTACGGCACCAACGTCGAGCGGGCCCGCACTCCGGTGCGGACCGACGCCGGGGAGTGGGGCGCGCACGTCGTCGACGTCGACGACGACTACCGGGACGAGCTGGCGGAGCGGGCCCGGATCCTGGCCATGGATCCGGGCCGGCTGCGGGTACTGCCGCACGCGCGCCCGGCCTGCTGGGACGCGCTGGTCACGGTGCTGAGGGATCTGGCGTCGTCCTACCCGGACGTCATGTCGCTGGACGCTGTCGACGGCGAGTACCGGTGGCGCAACCGGCTGCTCGGCGTCGACCAGCGGTTCCGCGAAGGGGACGATTCCTCCGTCCCCGGTGGCCCGCTGGCGTTCCTCGGTAGTCAGATCCCGGACGACATCGTGCTGCTCGACCAGCGGGAGGGTGCGCTCTGGGCGGACGCCGCGTGCGTGACGTTCGCGGCCGGGTGGTCGGTGGGGTTCGACGTGGGGATGACGTTCAGTGAGATCCACGGTCCGGTGCCGCGCGTCCACGCCGACGGGGTGGTGTCCCGGGCGGAGCGTTTCCTGATGCGCCTGCAGCCCGGCGAGGAGTACCGGCGGACGAACTGGTCGGTGACGGTCGGCAGAATCCTCGACCAGTCGACCGAGGCACAGCCGTCCTGGGGACCGGCGCGAGCGGCGGCCGGGGCGCTGACCGGCGACGAACTGGCGCGGCAACTGCACCTGCGGGTCGAGGTGCAGCATCTGATCCGGCTGGGCTACTCGGGGGCGGTGCTGTTCCTGATCCGGACGTATCTGCTCTCCCTGGCCGAGCTGGCTACGGTGCCGGCCTGGCGACGGCGGTTCGGGCTGGTGCTCGCGGAGCTGCCCGAGGACATGGCGTCCTACAAGGGGTTGTCCCCGTTCCGCGACGCGGCCGCCCGCTGGCTCCTGGCCGCCTGAAGCACCGCGCCCCACCCCGGCGCCGCGCTGCCCCGCGCGCCGGGGCTGTTTCGCGAAAATCCGCCTCCCGGGGCGCGGCGAGCGGTGGTCTTCCGAAATCCGCCCCCTCAGGCGCCGGGAGCGGTGGTCTTCCCGAAAATCTGGCTGGGCGCGGGCGGGGGTGGGGCGGTGGTGCCGCGGACGACGAGGTGCGGGGGGATCACCTGCTCGCGCTGGAGGACGTCCTGCCCCTCGATGCGAGCTACCGCGCGGGCGATCGCCAACGTCGTCATGGTGGCCGTGTCCTGCGCGATCGTCGTCAGGTCGAGGTAGGTCAGGCGTGCCAGCCGGCTGTCGTCGTAACCGACCACGCTGACGTCGCCCGGCACGCTCAGCCCGGCGCGGCGGAGCGTGTCCAGGACACCGGTCGCCGCGAGGTCGTTGAAGACCGTGATCGCGGTGGGCCCCTCCGGCGGCGGCACGGTGTCGAGCAGCGTCGCGGCTGCGGCGGCGCCGTCCTCCCCGGTGGGGCCACCCGGCACTACCCGGATCTCCCGCTCGAGGCCGTGGCGGCGCATCGCGTCCCGGTACCCGCGACGGCGCTCCGCGGTGCCGGGGGTGCGCCCGCCGTCGACGTGGACGATCCGCCGGTGTCCGAGCCCGACCAGGTGATCGACGGCCTGGTGCAGTCCCTGGCAGTCGGCGTTCCGGACGACGTCCACCGCGCGGTGCCGGATCTCGCGTCCGAGTGCGACGACCGGCAACCGGGATGCGAGCGTGGCCAGCGCGGACGTCGGGGACTGCGGGCCGAGCACGAGGAGCGCCTCGCACCGGTCCTGCAGCAGGCCACCGATCGCGGTGCGCTCGTCGCGGCGGGGCGTGACGGCGCTGAGCGTCAGCTCGTAGCGCAGCGGCGCGGCCGCCTCGTACAAGCCGGTGACCAGGTCCCCGTGGAACGCGTGCTGAACGCCGAACACGACGCCGAGCAGCCGGCTCCGTCCGCTGCGGAGCAACCGGGCCCGGCTGTCCGGGTGGTAGCCGAGTCGGTCGGCGACGTCGAGGACGCGGCGCCGGGTGGCATCGCTGGCGCCCGGGGCGTCGCGCATGACGATCGACGCGAGCGCGGTCGAGACCCCGGCCTGCGCGGCGACGTCGGCGAGGGTCGGCCGGCGCGGTGGCGTCCGCATCCGCGTAGCGTACTGATCAGCGCGTCTCGCTCAACGCGGCAGCGGTCTCCGGGTGCGGCTGCGCCGGGTCCCGGCGGGCGTCGAGGCGGAAGCTGACGACCGCGAGGCCGAGGCCGAGCAGCGCGAGGCCGACACCGACCCAGACCGGGGACAGGTAGCCGAAGCCCGCCGCGATCACCAGGCCGCCGAGCGCCGCCCCGAGGCTGTTCGCGACGTTCGTCGCCGACTGGTTGATCGCCGCCCCCATCAGTTGAGCCTGGGGCGCCACCGCGATCAGCCGTGCCTGCAGCGCCGGGGCATTGAACAGGCACGCCGCACCGACCGCGAACGCCGCGCCGAACAACCCCACCGGGTGCCGCGCGACCGTTCCGAACACTGCGGCGGTCACCACCACGGCGCTCAGCCCGAGCAGGATGCTGCGGCGCAGGTTCCGGTCACCGACCGCGCCGCCGAGCAGGTTGCCGACCGTCATGCCGAGGCCGATCGTCCCGAGGACCCAGGGCACCGCGGACGAGGACAGCCCGGTGACGTGGGTCGTGATCGGCGCGATGTAGCTGTAGACCGCGAAGAACCCGGCGAAGCCGATCGCCGCGACGGCGGCGGCCATCCAGACCTGCGGGGTGCGGAACGCGTCGAGCTCCCGGCGCGGCGAACCACCGGGCGCGGCGGCGATCGGCGGCACGGTGGCCAGCACCGCGAGCAGCGTCAGGACGAACATGCCGGCGATCGCCAGGTACGCGACCCGCCAGCTCGTCGCCTGTCCCAGGCCGGTGATCGCCGGTACGCCGACGATGTTCGCCGCGGTCAGCCCGGAGAGCACCGCCGCGAAGCCCTTCGCCTGGCTCCCGGGGCCGATCAGCGCGGCGGCGACCATGCCGGCCGCGCCGAAGTAGGCGCCGTGCGGCAGGGCGGCGACGAACCGCGCCAGCAGGACGAGGGGGAACGTGGGCGCCAGCGCGGACGCCAGGGTGCCGGCCGCGAACAAAGCCAGCAGGCCGAGGACGAGGCGCTTGCGGGGGACTCGCGCGGTCAGCGCGGCGATCGTCGGTGCACCGACGACGACGCCGAGCGCGTAGACCGTGATCGTCCACCCGGCCTGCGCGACCGCGTCCGAGGCGGAGCGGTCGTACGCGTCCGCCAGCAGTCCGCGGGCCAGTTCCGGCAGCAGACCCATCGCGACGAACTCGGTCAAACCGATCGCGAAGCCGCCGAGCGCGAGCGACAGGACAGCCGCGCTCCGGCGCGCGCGGGTCACGGATTCCACTGGGCCCTCCCGAGACGGTGCCGATGCGCACCGGCGGACGGAGCCATCGATCGACGCAGGTCAGCGTAGCTCGGTCCTTCTAGAACGTTCTAGTGGACCTCCTCACAGCCACAATGGGAGGCGTGCTGCCGCAACTGCACTCCGCATTGGCCGACCCCGGCGCCGGACGCTGCTCGACCACCGTCAGCGTCGCCGCGCCGTGGCTGCGCCCCTACGTCGTGGGGTACGGCGGCTACCGCGCCGGCGCAGCGGACCGTCCCGGCCCGCTGCGCCGGCGGATGTTCCCCATGACGCTGACGACCGTCCTCCTCGACGTCGACCCGGCGGTGCGCCTGGTGACCGGAGCGCGCCACACCGGTGTGCTGCACGACGGGCCACCGTGGCGCGTGGGGGTCTCGGTCGGCCTGACGCCCGCGGGGGTGCGGACGCTGCTCGGTCCGGACGTGCGCGAGCTGGCCGGGGAGACCGTGCCGCTGGAGGCGGTCGCACCCCTCGCCGGCCTCGCCGATCGGCTCGCCGAGCTGCCGGACTGGTCGGCCCGCGTGGCGGCGCTGGACGCGGAGTTCACGGCCCGGCTGCGGGCCGTGCGCACTCCGCCGGACCGGATCGTCGACCGGGCCTGGCTCCGGCTGCAGCGCCCGGCCGGCCGCGCGCCGATCGGTGCGCTCGCCGCCGAACTCGGCGTCAGCCGCCGCTACCTGGAGTTGGAGTTCCGGCGCCGGATCGGGCTGTCGCCGAAGACCGTCGCGCGGGTGGCCCGGCTGCAGCGGGCACTGGCGGCACTGGCCGGCCCGGAGGCGACGCTCGGTGCGGCCACCGCGGTCGGGTACGCCGACCAGTCGCACCTGAGCCGGGAGACCAGGGCGCTGGTCGACGCGACGCCGGGAGAGCTGTTCGCATTCGTCCAAGACACCGTGCGGGCAGCGCCTTAGCGTTCGGCGGCATGACGCTCTCCGGATCGTGCTCACTCGAAGGACTGGTCGCGGTCGTCACCGGCGGCTCGCGCGGTATCGGCCGGGCCATCGTCGAGGAACTTGTCGGGCGCGGCGCGCGGGTCGTCTTCTCCTACCAGGAGAACAAGGCCGCGGCCGACGACCTGGTCGACGCGCTGGGCGACGCCGTCCACGCGGTCGCCGCCGATCAGGCCGACCTGGACACCCTCGACGCGCTGTTCACGCCGGTCACCGACGGGTTCGACATCCTGGTGAACAACGCCGCGATCAATCCGGGCGCGGCGATCGCCGACCTCACCCCGGCGGAGTTCGATCGGGTGCTCACCGTCAACACGAAGTGGCCGCTGTTCGCGATGCAGCGCGCGGCGACGCTGCTGCGCGACGGCGGCCGGATCGTGAACGTCTCGACGCTGAACACCGTGATCCCGGCGCCCGGGCACAGCCTCTACTGCGCCAGCAAGGGGGCGCTGGAGCAGTTCACCGCGGTCGCGGCCCGCGAGTTCGGACCGCGCGGCATCACGGTGAACACCGTGTCGCCCGGCGCCTGCGAGACCGACCTGTTCCGCGACACGAACCCGCCCGAGGCGGCAGCGCAGACCGCGGCGTTGACCGCCCTGGGGCGGATCGGCCAGCCGGTCGACGTCGCCCGGGTCGTCGCGTTCCTCGCCGGGCCGGACGCGGGGTGGGTCACCGGCCAGAACCTCCGCGCGACCGGCGGTCTGATCGTGTGACGGGCCCGCTCAGCCGCCGTTGAGGCCGGCGATCTTGCGGTGGTCCCAGGACGCGATCTTGCTGGGCGTCAGCTTCACCCAGCCGTGCCGGCCGTCGTGATACATGTTGCCCTCGCCCTCGAAGTACTTGGCGGCGAACAGTCGCTCGGCGGCTTCGAGCTCGGGGATCGACTCCGCGCCGGTGCGGGGCGCCTCACCGACCTGCTCCAGCGTTCCGCGCAGCTCGACGCCGAGCAGTTCGAAGAAGTCGTGCCCGGCGTCCACCACCACGGCCACCCGGGGATCCCGGAGGATGTCGGTCCAGCGCTGGCTCTTGACGATCGAGTAGAGCCAGAGCGACGTACCGTCCCAGACGTACCAGAGCGGCGACACGTGCGGTGCGCCCGAGGACGTCAGCGTGGCGACGCGGCACGTGCGGCTGTCGGCGAGGAACGCGTCCAGTTCCTCCTTCGTCATCGCGATCCGACGTCCCCGCTTCTGCGTGCTCAGCACGTCACTGTCGACCACAGCGCCTCCCTCGGTACCGGTCCGCGTACCGGTCTACCGGACGACACGGCCGCGCGTCACCGTACCCGGATATTCGGACCGGTCTAGTTCAGAAACAGTGCGCACCACAGCGCAACCGGACGGTGACGTACAGACGCCGCAGCGGGCGGTTGCAAGTCGAGAACGGTCAGACGGCTGAAGACCGTGCCAGGTGGGTAGAGACCCGGCGCGGGCCGCCGCTGCCCGCCCCGGCCGTGCCGGGACCGACCGGGAGACGCCATGCACGTAACCACGCTTCTTGCCGCGGACGCACCGAGCCCCGCCAGCTCCGATGCCCGACTGATCATCGCCGCGCTGATCGGCATCGCGGTGATCGTCATCCTGATCACCTGGCTGAAGATGCACCCGTTCATCGCGCTCACCGTCGGCGCGATCGGTCTCGGCCTGGGCGCCGGGCTCCCGGCGCTCGACACCGTCGAGAGCTTCAGCAGCGGGTTCGGCGCCACGATGGCGTCGGTGGGCCTGCTGATCGGCCTCGGCGCGATCTTCGGCAAGCTGCTCGCCGACTCCGGCGGCGCCGACCAGATCGTCGACACGATCGTCGGGCGCGCGCGGCCGGCGGCGCTGCCCTGGCTGATGGCGCTGGTCGGCGCGATCATCGGCCTGCCGATGTTCTTCGAGATCGGCGTCGTGCTGCTGATCCCGGTGATCATCCTGGTCGCCCGCCGGTCCGGGCTGTCGCTGATGCGGATCGCGGTCCCGACGCTGGCCGGCCTCTCGGTGATGCACGGCCTGGTACCACCGCACCCCGGGCCGCTGGTCGCCGTCGACGCGCTCGAGGCGAACCTCGGACTCACGCTGGCGCTGGGCATCCTGGTGGCGGTCCCGACCGTCATCATCTCCGGCCCGCTCTTCAGCCGGTGGGCCGCGCGCTGGGTGGACGTCCCGGTACCGGACCTGTTCACGACGGACCAGGACCGCCCGGGTGGAGCGCCCGCCGCGCGGGCCGAGTCGGGCGACGGCGCGGCGGAGCCCGGGCGGCGGGTCGCGGGGAGCGGGGGCTCCGGTGTGGAGGACGTCGCCGACGCCTCGTCGGGCTCCGACGACTACCGCGGCGCCGTGGCGACCGCCGCTCGACCGGGCATGGATGCCCGGCGTCGGCCGAGCTTCGCGGTGACGCTCGGCTGCATCCTGCTGCCGGTCGTGCTCATGCTCGCCAAGGCGATCGCGGACGTCGTCGCGCCGGACTCGGAGACCGCGCTGAAGGACGCGATCGACTTCGTGGGGACGCCGCTGATCGCGCTGACCATCGCGGTGCTCGTCGGCATCGTGGGCTTCGGTCGCGGCGGCGGCATGGACCGCGGAGCGATCGCCTCGTCGATCGGCGACTCGCTGCCGCCGATCGCCGGCATCCTGCTCATCGTCGGCGCCGGCGGCGGCCTCAAGCAGGTGCTGATCGACACCGGGCTCGCGCAGATCATCGCGGACACCGTCGAGGGCAGCGCGCTGCCGGTGCTGCTGCTGGCCTGGATCGTCGCGGTACTGATCCGGGTGGCTACCGGCTCGGCGACCGTCGCGACGGTCACCGCGTCCGGCATCCTGGCACCCGTGGCCGCCGATCTGTCCAGCGCGCACGTCTCGCTGATGGTGCTGGCGATCGGGGCCGGCTCGCTGTTCCTGTCCCACGTCAACGACGCCGGGTTCTGGCTGATCAAGGAGTACCTGGGTACCACCGTCGGCCAGACCCTCAAGACGTGGACCGTGATGGAGTGCCTCATCTCGGTCTGCGGCCTGATCGGTGTCCTGCTGCTGAGTCTGGTGATCTAACTGCAGACCTTCCTCCCCGTCGCCGACTTCGCCGAGTCGGCCGCGCTGCTCGACTCGCCACGGCTGGGCAAACAACGCGTCGAGACGCTGCAGGTGCTGCGCGCACTGGAGCTGCCGGACTACGGCTGGGCCTCGCACCCGGTGACGACGATGTGGCGCGGCCGCACCGCCGGGCTGGTGGTCTACGGGCTGGCGATGGTGCGCGGCTGGCGGGAGCGCGGGTTCGCCGACAGCACGGCGCCGCTGATCGCCGAGTTCGCCCCGGACGCCGCGAGGCTCACCCAGGCCGAGGCCGCCGCGGCCGGGCTGCTGCCGAGCTGGGTCGGCGACGAGGAGGTGCACCGCTCCCACCGGTCGAACCTGCGCGCGAAGGACCCGGCGTACTACGGCCCGTTGTTCCCGGACACCCCGGACGACCTGCCGTACGTCTGGCCGCCGGCGGACGACGTGCCCCCGGCTCCGGCCCCGGACGGTGTGCCGGTGTGGATCGTGCGCCCGCCGGGGCCGTTGGAGCTCGGCACGGCGTTGAGCCAGGGCGTCGTCGGGCTGGGCCTCGAGGCAGGCGTCCCGGTCGACGCCACCGGGCTGGGCCCCGTCGAGCTGCGAGGACTCGCCCGCGAACTGTCCGGACGACGCCCGGCCAAGGCGCTGCGGCAGCTGTCGGCGTTCCTGGACGAGATGCAGCCCGGTGACCTGATCGGCGTCCCGCTGGAGCAGGGCGCCGGACTGCTGCTTGGGGAGGTCGTCGGCGACTACCTGTTCGCGCCGGGGGAGCCGTTGCCGCATCGGCGTCCGGCCCGGTTCACGCACGTCGTGGCGCGGGCCGCCGCCCGGCCCCCGGCGTCGTTGCAGGACCCCCGCGCCCTCTTCCGCGTGGCCTTGGATCCTGTGCACGGCCCGCCCAGGGGGCGAGCCCGACAGGCGAGCGCGAGGCCTTGAGACCACAGCAAAGGTCGCGGCGGCCTCGCGCTCGACTGCCAGCCTCGTCCTGGGCGGGCTCCACCGCCGTCTCAGGAACACGAACCAGGTGCAACGAGGAGCGGGCATGACCGACGTGGAGTTCGGGCTGGACATCTTCGGCGACCGGAGCGTCGACCTGGACGGGAACCCCGTTCCCTACGCCCAGGTCATCCGGAACGTCGTCGAGGAGGGCGTGCTCGCCGAGCGGGTCGGCGTCGACAGCTTCGGCGTCGGCGAGCACCACCGCGACGACTTCGCGATCTCGGCACCGGAGATCGTGCTCGCCGCGATCGCCGCGGGGACCGAGCGGATCCGGCTGCGCACCGCGGTGACGGTGCTCAGCTCGGACGACCCGGTCCGCGTCTACGAGCGGTTCGCGTGGCGACCGCGATCGAGCTCTACGGAACCCAGGTGATCCCGCGAGTGCGGGAGATCCTCGCCGAGGCGCCGCAGCCCACCCCGGTCGGCTAGACCGCCCGCGGTTTCACGCGGGTTGACGTCGAATCGGGGTCCAACGGCGCCGTTGGACCCCGATATGACGTCAAACCCCGGGTGCCGTCAACAACCCGGGGGTCGGTGCGCGCACCGGTAGTCGATTTTATGGTGCTTTGATGCGTAGTGCGTGTGTGCGGGTCGGGCTCGGCCTGGTGCTGGTAGCAAGCGGCGCGACCGCGGGGCACGCGTCGACGCGGGTACCCGGCGCGCCGCGGCCGTACCTCGACGGACCGGCCGGATGTGTCCTCCCGGACCCGGTGCGCACCAGCGGCTGCGTCACCGCGCCGACGGACTGGCTGGTGCTGCAGGTGCGCAACCGGTTCGGCGACCTTCCGGGAGCATGCTGGGACGCGCACGTCTGGAATCCCCGGAGCGACCACCCGCGCGGGCGGGCCTGCGACTACACGATCGGGCGGATCGGTGCGTTCCCGGACCGGGCCCAGGTGGCGGAGGGCTGGCGACTGGCCCGGTGGCTGCGCACCCACGCCCGCGCGCTGCACGTCCACTACGTGATCTTCCAGGGCCGGATCTGGTCCTGGGAGCGCGACGCCGCCGGCTGGCGTCGCTACACCGGCGGCGGTGTCTACGACCCGGCCGACGTCACCGGTGGCCACTACGACCACGTTCACGTGTCCACGGTCGATCGCCCACCCGCCGAAATCTTCCCCGCGGCCGCGACCGGCCCCTAGGCGCGGAAGTCCCCTGAACCATCGAACCTTAAGACCTTCCGGCATTCCGAACCGGTTGAAGCCAGCCGTCCGTACCTCGCTATCGAAGGTCTCAGCGAAGTACGGCCGAAGGGTGTCTCGTGCGGAATCGGAAGTCGAGTTGGCGGCGGACGGCGGCGATCGGTGCGGGCATGGCGCTCGTGTTCGGCGGGGCGACCGCGGTGAGCATCGGAGTGAGCTCGGCCGGCGAGAGCGCCGCGGTGCAGAGCGCGGCGCCGCGGGAGGACTGCGGTGGTCTGGACACCGCGCTGCGCAACAACCTGAACTTCATCGCCGACCAGCAGCGCAACCCCGACGCCCAGTCGACGGCCCGGATCGCGAACCGGCAGGCCGTCGTCGACCTGATCCAGCAGCGTCGCGCGGTCGCCGGCTGCACGGCCGTCGTCGTCGCCGATGCGGCGCCGGGGCAGCCCGCCGCGCCGGCTCCGACGACGGCTGCCCCCGCGCCCGCCACGTCGGCCCCGCCTGCGAACGGCAACGGCGACGCCGCCGAGGGGGACGTCGTCTGCGCGGGCAGCACCGTGACGCTCTCCGGCGAGGAGGGCGGTACGCCGGCCGCGTCGAGCAACCAGTTCCCGGCCGGGACCCGGCTGCGGGTCACGAACCTCGACAACAACAAGTCGATCACGGTGGAGGTCACCGGCCCGTCCGGCAGTTGCGTGCTGCTCAACAACGCGGCGTTCGAGCAGGTCCGCGAGCCGGGTAAGTTCCTGATCCGCCGCGCGGTGATCGAGCGGGTGGGCTGAGCCGCCGGCGTGGACCACCGCCCCGGCGCGGAGGACCGCCCCCGCGCCGGGCGCGGTCACGGCAGGTCGATCGTCGTCGTGATGCGCACCAGCGACGGAGCCTTCGGGGTCGAGCCGAAGCCGAACTGCACCGGCGGGTCGATCTCGGCCGGAGCGCCGAGGTCGCGCCCGTCGAACCGCGCCGTCGCGCCGACGATCGGCCGCAGGTCTCGGGCGCCGTACCACTCGTAGCGGCCGTTGCCCGCGCTGCCGTGAGTCCGGACGCCCGGCAGCACCACCCGGGCGGGCAGGTCGACCAGACGGACCCAGGCCGGCGACCCGGCCAGCCACCGTGGCACCGCCCGCAGCAGCAGACCCAGCGGACCGCGCGGGCCGGTGGTGAACGCGTAGTCCAGCGGCCCCGCCGTCACGCTCCACCGCGCACCGCTCCGCCGGACGTCCACCGGCACCACCCGCACCTCGTCGAACCGGTACGTCGCCGCCACGAATTCGCCCAGCTGGGACGAGGTCGCCAGCAGCGTGCGGCGGCCGGCGGAGTCCTCGATCATCACGTCGCTGACCGGCCCGAACGGCGAGACCGGCCAGTGCCCGAGGACCAGCCGGGTGCCTTCGGTGGTCCCCACGCCCGCGATCCACCCGTCGAAGCGCACGCGATCCCCCATGGCGGTAGCCTCGCGCCCCGCGGCGTCGCCCGCATCTCGGGATGCCTACGATCCGTTCCGCACGCACCCGTTCCGCCACAGGGAGAGCCATGGGCCGCCCGGTCTACCTGGACTGTGACACCGGTATCGACGACTCGCTCGCGATCGCCTACCTGATGGCCCACCCGGACGTCGACCTGGTCGGCGTCGGCACGGTCTTCGGCAACATCGACGCCCACCGGGCGGCGCGGAACACGCTGGACCTGCTCGCGCTCGGGGGCCACGGCCACGTGCCGGTGGCGATCGGGGCGGAGAAGCCGCTGGCCGGCGCCTGGCTCGGCGGTCCGGCGCACATCCACGGTGGGAACGGTGTCGGGAACGTCGAGTTACCGCGTGGCGACCGCGAGCCGCTGTCCGACGAGTCGGCCGCCGACCTCCTGGTCCGGCTGGCTCACGAGCACGAGGGTGACCTCCGCGTCCTCGCGGTCGGCCCGCTGACCAACCTCGCGCGGGCCCTCGACGTCGAGACCGCGCTGCCCTACCTCGTGGAGAGCGTCGTCGTCATGGGCGGCGCGGCGCGGGTACCCGGCAACGTCACGCCGGTGGCCGAGGCCAACATCTTCAACGACCCCGAAGCCGCCGACCGGGTGCTCTCCGCCGAGTGGCCGCTGACGCTCGTGCCGCTGGACGTGACGATGGAGCACATGATCGAGGAGGCCGACCGGGAATCGCTGCTCGCCGCCGACGTCCCGATCCCGCGTGCGCTCGGCCAGATGCTCGACGTCTACTACGAGTTCTACGTCGGGACGTTCGGTCGCCGGTGCGCGCCGCTGCACGATCCGCTCGCCGCCGCGATCACCGCCGGCGGGGCCACCCCCTTGGTGGCCCCGACGGTGCAGGTCGTCGTCGACTCGACCGACGGTCCCGGCCGTGGCCAGACGATCTGCGACCTGCGCGGCGAGCGGGTGGGCTACCCGGACCAACCCACCGCGCACTGCCGCCTGGTGCTCTCGCTCGACGCCCCGTTCGGCCCCCACCTCGTCGAGCGGCTCACCAGCTCCTGACGCCCGGCACGACCGATGGCAGTGCACCCCTCCGACACTGCCTCCGGCCGCGGTCGCGGGAACGTCACCACGAGGGTGCCGTGGCCGCCGCGGATACGCATGACGTGATCACGGGATTCCGTGCCCGCTGACCCGGTCGAGCACGGCGTTCCAGTCGGTGGGTGCGGCGTCGGCGCGCCACGCGATGTGCTGGTCCGGGCGGACCAGCACCAGGCTCCGGTCCCAGCTGGTGCGCACCGACCGATCGCCGACGACGAGATGGGCCATCGGGATGCCCCGCCGCTCCGCGGCCAGCACCAGCGGCTTTCCGGCCTCGTTCTCGGTCAGGTCGACCAGCGTGAACTGCGGGCCGAGCCGGTCGAACAGCGGCGTTCCGTCGTCCAGTCGGACCGCCGGTGCCCGGCCGCCGGTCCAGGTCGTCGGCAGTGCCCTGATTCCCGGCCCGAGCGGCGCGACGACGTCCTGGTCCTGCCAGATCACCGCGGACGTCGCGTACCGGCTGGCCAGGGCCGTGCTGAGCGCCCCGTCGGTCGGAGTCACCTCCTGCCGCAGCACGCCGGCGAGGTACTCGCGGGACGCGCCGGCCGCGGCCAGCCGCCCGAACCGCCGTCGGGTCTCCAGCTGCCGTGCCACCAGCTCCCGGTCCATCAGCGCCCGCGGACGACGTTCGGCCTCGTAACTGTCGAGCAGGCCGGGTCCGCCCCACCCGTTGACCACCGCGGCCAGCTTCCAGCCGAGGTCGACGGCGTCCTCGATGCTGGTCGCGGCGTTGTCGCCGGCCGGGTAGAACCGATGCGCCGACTCGCCGACCAGGAACGCCGGACCGCGGCGGTACCGCCGGGCCACCGCGAGCGAGTCGTCCCACTGCCGTACGTCGAGAACCTCCGCCGACTCCAGGCGCCCACCCAGCTCGGCCCGCAGCAGCGCGATCGGGTCGGCGGTGAGGTCCCCGGACGCCAGCCGCAGGTGCCCGACCCACAGATCGCCGTCGTCCCGGTACTCCAGCGTCAGGCCGCCGACGATCAGCGTGGCGGGGTGGCGACCGTCGAACCGGCGGCTCAGCTCCGGGCTGCGGAAGTACACCGAGCAGTGCTGGACCGGAGCGCTCAGCTCCTCCATCGGCACCTGCAGGCACTGGCGGACCGTGCTCTGGGCACCGTCACAGCCGGCGAGGTACCGCGCTTCGATCGTGGTGCGCCGCCGGCCCGGTGCCGCGCCGTGCGCGAGCGCGACGGCCACGACGCGGTCGAACTCGAGCCGGGCGCCGCTGAACGTCCAGCCGAGCCGCAGGTCGATCAGCGGGTGCTGCTCGACGGCGGTACGCAGCTGGGCGGCGAGCCGCACGCCGGACACCCGCTGCGGCAGCTCCACCGGCGCACTGCCGTCCCGCACGTCCGCATAACGCCCACGCAGCTCGTTGAGCGACGGCACGGTCGACACCAGCACCGGCGGCTCGTCGAGCGCTTGGCTCCACCCCACCTCGTCCGGGACGTCGGGTCCGACGCCCTGCGCGCGGATCGCCGCGGAGAGCCGTAGCCGCCGCAGCAGTTCCATGCTGCGGCCGTCCAGATAGTCCACGTCGGTGGTTTGCGGCGGCGTCTCCGCGCGATCCAGCACGATGCTCGATACCCCGTGGTGCGCCAGCTCCAGTGCCAGGATCGAGCCGACCGCTCCCGCTCCTACGACCAGCACTGGTGCTCCCGGTGCGGATGTGGCCATCGGACCTCCCCGTCGATGCCCCCGTCGATGCCCACGCGGCGGCTCCGCCACGTGTGGTCATGCTGGGGCGGCACCGACGATCGACGCCATCACGTCTTTCCGTGATTCCGGCGACCGCTGGGCGGCCCCGCACCGGGATCGTCGCGGGTGCGGGCCACGAGGACCGCGGCGGCGGCGCGGTTCTGGATGCCCCATTTGGAGAAGATCTTGCGGAGGTGGCTGTCCACGGTGTGCGGCGACACGTGCAGGATCTGGGCGATCCGGTGGTTGGTCAGCCCGTCGGCGACCAGCAGCGCGACCCGCAGCTCGGCGGGGGTCAGCAGGTCCAGCGGCGACGCGGGCTCGTGGCCCGGCCCGGTGGAGGCGCCGAGAACCTGCTCCAGACGACGTCGGGCCCGGTGGGCGCCGCCCGCCCCGGTGAGCGCGTGGGCCTCCTGCCGCCACTCCCGGGCCTGTCGCGGAGCGCCGCTCAGCGCGGCGGCGTCCTCCAGCGCGGCGGCGAGCGCGAGCGGACGCGGTGACTTGCGGTAGTGCCCGATCGCGACGCGCAGCGCGCCGAGGTCCCGGCGGAGCAGCCCGTCGGTGTGGGCGGCAGCGGCGGCCAGCGCGTGCAGGCCGGCGTTCCGCTTGGCCAGGCTGTCGGTGGTTCGGACGACGATCTTGGCGCGCGCGTCGTCGCGTGCGTCGAGGGCGATCCGCAGCAGCGTCGCGGCGTTGCCCGGATTCTGTCCGATCAGGACCGGGCGGGAGGGCAGCGCGTCGTAGAGACCGGCCGCGAGGCGTAGCGCCGGGCCGGCTCCCTCGGTGGCGGCCAGGAACAGGGCCTCGGGCCAGACGACGTCCTCGGGTGCGGCGGTGATCCCGGTGTCGATCAGCGTGTGCATCCGGCCGAGGTGCTCCTCGGCGGCGGGGAGCTCGTCCCGCTCGACGGCCAGCCGGGTCAGCGTCCCGAGCAGCGGAACGGCCAGCTGGTGCGAGCCCAGCTGGGCGGCGACGGTGAGCCCGGCGTCGGCTTCGGCGGACGCGTCGTCGAGCAGGCCACGGGCGGCCAGCAGCGCCGCGCCGTAGTAGTGCCAGAGCGGCGCCGACCAGCCGGTTCCCAACTGCGCGGACTCCTGCCGACCGCGGTCGAGGGCTCGGGCGGCGTCGGCGAACCGGTCGAGGTCGGTGTAGGCGCTGGCCAGCCAGATCCGCGGATGCCGCAGCAGCGCCGCGCCACCGACCCGGTCAGCGGTCTCGGTCGCCTCCAGCGCGTGCCGGAGTGCCCCGTTCAGGTCACCGGTGGCCTGCGCGACGAGGCTGCGTGCGGTGCGCCCGAACACCGACGCCGCGTGCTCGCCGCAGGTCCGGCCGATCATGTCCGCCAGCTCCCCGGACCGGTCGGCGGCGTCCAGATCACCGCTGTAGACCAGCGCGTGGGCGCGGATCGCATAGAGCTGCGCGGCCAGCGCGTCGGACCCGGTGAGCTGTGCCAGACCTTGCTCGGCGTAGTCGACCGCGGTCTCGTTCTTGCCGGCGTGCTTGAACGCCTCGGCGAGGCCGAGCAGCAGCAGCGACTCGGTCTCCCGGTCCAGCCCGGCGCGGAGCGCCGTGCGGCCCAGCGCGTGTGCCTCGGTCAGCCGCCCGGCTGCGGCCAGCAGGCGAACGGCCTGCGCGACCAGCGCGCTGCGCCCCTGCCCGTGGTCGCCGAGCACCTCCAACGCGCGGACGGTCAGGTCGGCGGCGGTGCTCGGTGCGACGTCGGCGACGTCCTCGGCCGCCGCCCGCAGCATCTCGACGGCCTCTCGGCTGCCGTCCGCGCCACCGTGCAGCAGGTGCTGGGCGACCTCCATCGGCGGCCGCCCGTCGGCGCGGGCGATCGCGGCGGCCTCCCGGTGCAGCACCACGGTGATCGGCTCGCCGATCGTGCTGTACACGGCCTGCCGCACGCGCTCGTGGACGAACGTCAGCGCGCGTCCCTCGTCGACGAGGATCGCCGCGGCGGTGGCCTGCTCGACCAGCGGGACCAGGTCGGCGGCGCGCTGCCCGAGCAGCCGGGCCACCTCGTCGATCCCGAACGGGCGGTCGAACACCGACCCGGCCTGCACCAGCCGGCGGGTGCGGTCGGGCAGCTGGTCGAGGACCTGCCGGATCATCGCGACGAAGCTCGACGGCAGCGCCGTACCGACGACCGATGCGATCCCGTCGCTCACCACGAGCTGGTCGGTCACCCGTAACGACGTCATCAGCTGGGTCACCGGCAGCGGGATCCCGCCCAGCCCGTGGGCGAGCGCGAGCACGGTGCCGTCGACCTCGGCCTCGAGCACCTGGGCGCAGAGCTCGCCCACCGCCGCGTCGGAGAGCCGCCCGAGCGTCAGTTCCTCGGCGCCTTCCCGGACCAGCCAGTGCAGCACGTGCTGACCCGGCGTGTCCGCCGGCTCCGGACGCCGGGCGAACAGCCACCGGACCGGTGAAGACGCCAGCGCGGGTACCAGTTGCCGGATCGCCAGCGCGCTGAACTCGTCGATCCAGTGTGCGTCGTCGATCGCGACGACCAGCGGCGCCACCGCGGCCCTCGTCTCCAAGACTGCGCCCAGCCGCTCCAGGATGCCGTAGTGTGGGTCGGCGTCGTCCGACAGCCAGTCGAAGGCGTCGGTCGCGGGCTCGCTGCGCCGCAGCGCGGTGGCGAGCGTGATCAGCGGGACCGCGCGGTCCAGCTCGAACGCCCGCCGGGACGCCACCGCCATCGATCGCTCGGCCGCCATCTGCACCGCGGCGCGCAGCAGGTGCGACTTACCGATCCCGGCCGGACCACTCAGTACGAGACACCCGCCGGTGCCGCCCGCCGTGTCGACGAGCGCATGCCGCAGGGCCTCGAGTTCCCGTTCGCGACCGACCGGCGGGGTCACGCGGCCGGATGGGCGTTGTCCGCCGCGGTACGTCGCGGAGCGGCGGTTCCGGTCGTCAGTACGGTTCTCGAATGGACGGTTCTTCTCGTGAGAGGGGGGCACACTGAGATCACCGAGGGGGTCGTCGTCCGGGTTCGCGGACGAATTGTCGTGGACGGCGTGGAGCGAGCTGAACAGCCGTTCGGGCAGCTCACGCGCGCCATCTGGCGTCGGTGGGGTCGCCGACAGATGAGACGTTACCGGCCGGATGTCCGGCCGTTGACCCCCGTTTGCGGGCATCTGCTCCCCGGATCGGCGGATTCTCCGCCGGGCTGGTCTCGGCGATCACCGCCCGCACCAGTTCCTCGACGACGGCCGGACCGTGCTCGGTCAGGATCGACTCGACGTGGAACTGCACCGATCGGACGCCGTACGTCGCGAGCGCCTGGACCACGCCGCTCGTCGGGTCCCGGAGCAGCCGGACCGCGCGGCCGGTGCGCGGGCAGCGCCACCGGTCGGTACCGCTGACCGCCGCGAACGTGTGGTAGAACGCGACCCGCTCCGGCCGTCCGTGCCAGTCGATCCACCGCTGCACCCCCTGTGCGGGCCGCGGTAGCCGGTGGATCGGGAGGCCGAGCGCACCGGCCAGCACCTGGTGGCCCAGGCACACCGCCAGCACCGGTCGCCGCGCGGTCAGCAACGTCCGGGTGAGCGCGTGCAGGCGGGCGATCCGCGGCACCGCGGTGTCCCGCGGATCGCCCGGGCCCGGTCCGATCAGCACCGGATCGTGCGGCCCGAGACCGGCGAGCAGCACGTGGTCCGGCGCGGTCAACGGACGGATCCGCACGTCGGCGCCGAGTGCGCCGGCGACCGCCGCGAGCATCGCGGTGAAGTCGTCGCCGGCGTCGACGAGGAGCAGGCGCCGATCGGTCAGACCCGGTCCGGCGGTGCCGGCGCCGAGCCCTCGCCAGAAGCCGGAGAGGCCGGTGTTGCGCTGGGCGAGCGCGGCACGGATGCGGTGGCCGGGCACGGCCGCGTGCGCTGTTCCGGCGACGGGCGCTGCCCCGGCGGCGGTGCCCGCCGACCGGATCGTGCGGGTCCTCAGGGGCGGAGCCTTCGGCGCGTGACCGAACGCGGCGAGCAGCGCGGCCGCTTTCGCGCGGGTCTCGGCGGCTTCGGCCACCGGGTCGGAGTGGCGCACGAGCGTCGCGCCGACGCCGATGGTGACTGCACCGTCGGCACGGACGTCCGCGGTCCGGATCAGCAGCGCGGAATCCAGCACACGGCGCCCGGCCCGTCGTCCGAACAGCGCGAGCGCCCCGCCGTAGTACCCGCGGCCGGTGAGCTCGTGGTCCGCGATCGCTTCGCAGGCGGCCGCCAGCGGACTGCCGGTCACGGTCGGCGCGGGCAGCGTCCGGCGGAGTACCTCCCGGACGTCGCGGGAGGTCCGCCCCTCGATCGCGTACTCGGTGTGCGTGACCCGGGACATCCGCCGCAGCCACGGGCCGCGCACCCGCGGCGGCCGGTCGCAGATCCGGGACATCGTCTTGAGTTCCTCGTCGACGACCATGAACAGTTCTTCGGTCTCTTTCCGGTCCGCGAGAAAGGCCGCCAGCTCCCGGTCCCGCGGCCCGGCGGCGGAATGCCGATACGTTCCGCTGATCGGGCTCATCGTCGCTATTCCGTCCTCGCACCGCACTTGCGCCTCGGGTGATGCGCCGATCAGCGTCCGGCCGTTCCCGTGCACGAGAAACGTCCAGTACGCGCCGTGCTCGGTCCGGAGTAGCCGACGGAAAACCGCGAGTGCGCTGCGGTGCGACCAGCCGGGAATTCGAGCGCGGAACACGCGACGCAGCACACAATTCGACCCCACGCCGCCACCGATGTACTCGGCGACCACCCGCCGGACGGCGTCCGCGTACTCGGCGTCCGATCGGTCGAAGCGCCCGTGCTCCGGCGCGGCACTCGACGCGTCCACCGCGTCCAGCGCGTCCACCGGGAGCGTGGTGGACGCGCGGATCGAGAGCGCGATCAGCGGCTCACCGTCGTCCACCGCCCGGAGCTCGCGCTCCGCGACCTGCCGGAACGGCACCACCGCCAGCAGGTCCGGCACCAGTTCGCCGGTGGCCCCGCCCAACTCGGGCAGCGGCAGATCCGCGAGGCTCGCCACGGCGGTGGCCTCGCCGGTGAACAACTCCAGGCGGTCGTTGCCCGCGCGGTGGAGCAGGGCGAAGGCGGGTGCGTCGTCGCGGAGCAGGCGCTCCAGATCGGGAGAGTCGGTCGTCATGGTGCGGAGCCTCTTTCGGCGAAAGGGAAACGATCCGGTCGCCGACGGTGCCGGTCCGTGATCGGCGGTCGCAACTACTCGGTCGGGTAGTACGCCGCTTCCGCTACCCGGAGAGGTAGTGGGGCCGGAGCGCGCACCGGATTAGCGTCCCGATCGAGAAGAGGTCGTGATTTCCGATTCCGAGAAATATCCCGAACCGAGGAGAAACACCGTGCCGGTGAACGATTCCTTCGCCCGCCGCATCCGATTGCAACATCTCTATCGCCGCGACTCCACCGGCCTGGTGATCGTTCCGCTCGACCACCCGGTGAGCGTCGGCCCGGCGGCCCACAGCGGACGCCTGGACCGGCTGATCGGGGAGATCGCCGACAACGGCGCGGACGCCGTCGTGCTGCACAAGGGATCGGTGCGTCAGGTCCGGCCGCGCTGGTTCCGCTCGATGTCGCTCGTCGTCCACCTGAGCGCCAGCACCGGGCTGGCCGGCGACCCGGACGCCAAGTACCTGGTGTGCGGCGTGGAGGAGGCGCTGCGCCTCGGTGCGCACGGGGTGAGCGTCCACGTGAACGTCGGATCGGCCACCGAGGCGCGGCAGATCGCCGATCTCGCGGCGGTCGCCGACGCCTGCGAGCGGTGGGGCGTGCCGCTGCTGGCGATGGTCTACGCCCGTGGACCGGCGGTCGTCGACGGCCGGGCCCCGGACGTCGTCGCGCACGCGGTGACGGTCGCCGCGGAGCTCGGTGCCGACCTGGTGAAGACCGCTCTGCCGGACTCGGCGGCCGAGGTGGCGGCGATCGTCGGGACCTGTCCGGTGCCGGTGGTGGCGGCCGGGGGAGGATCGGCGGACCCGGAGGACACCTTCCGTCACCTGCTCACCGCGGTGCACGGGGGAGCGGGCGGCGTGGCGGCCGGGCGCCTGGTGTTCACCGCGGACGATCCGGGCGCGCGGGTCCGTCGGCTGGCCGCGCTGGTGAGCGACCGGACCGCGGCGGTGGCCCGATGACCGCGCTGGTTCCGCCCGGCGCCGCAGATGCTCCGTCCACCGCCGTGGCCGCGGGGGGAGGTGCGCGCACCGCCGGTGCGGCCGACCGGCGGACGCAGTGCTGGCTGGATCTGCGGACCGTCGGCGATGCCGCCGGCGCCGTCCGCGACGAGGCCCTGCACGCCGGGTTCGACGCGATCCTCGCCGCCGACCCGGCCGACCTCCGCGAGCTGCCGCCGACGGTCACCCGGGTGCTCCTCCCCGAGGGGGCGGACCTGCCGTCCGACCTCGGCGCCGCCGACCTCGTCGTCGTCGTCCCGGCCGCCCACGGCGCCCGGGACCGGCTCGCCGCCGCGCACCCCGGCACGTCGTTCGGCAGCTACGTCGAGGTCACCGACGCCGACACCCTCGCAGCCGCGTGCGCCAGCGCACGCCGCGACCCCTGCACGGTGCTCCGCTTCCGCGACCCGACGAACATCCCGCTGGAGATCGTGCTCGCCGCGGCCGCCGACGCCGACCGCCTCGTGGTCACCGTCGTCGGCGACGCGGAGGAAGCGGCGATCCACGCCGACGTGCTGGAGCACGGCCCCGGAGCGGTGCTGCTCGCCCCCTCCCGGCCGGGCGAGGCGACCCGGCTCGTGGAGGCGGTCCGGCGTCGCTCACCCGACCTGACGCTCTCCACGTTCACGGTCACCGGCATCACCCACATCGGAGCCGGTGAGCGGGCCTGCGTCGACACCTGCACCTACCTCCGCCAGGACGAAGGCATTCTGGTCGGCTCCCGGGCCCGGGCACTCGTGCTCTGCGTCAGCGAAACGCACCCGCTGCCGTACATGCCCACCCGCCCGTTCCGGGTCAACGCCGGGGCGGTGATGTCCTACACGCTGGCCGACGTCGAACGCACCCGGTACCTGAGTGAGCTCCGGGCCGGCGACACGGTGCTGGCGGTCGGCGCGGACGGCCGCACCCGGCGCGTACCGGTCGGACGGGTGAAGATCGAGACCCGGCCACTGCTCTCGATCGACGCGGTGGCCGACTGCGGTGAGCCGGTCAACCTGATCGTCCAGGACGACTGGCACGTGCGCATCCTGGGCCCGGGGGCGCGCGTCCTCAACTCCACGGCGCTCCGCCCGGGCGACCAGCTCCTCGGCTACCTGCCCGAACGGGCGCGGCACGTCGGGTACGCGATCGACGAGCTGTGCCACGAGTTATGAGCGCCGTCGACTTCCACGCCCGGCTGCCGCCCGCCGCCGGGGCCCGTGACGACCTGCTGCGGGTCATGGACGACCTCGGAATCGGCCGGGCTGCGGTGTCCGCCGGTGGGCTGGTGGACCTGGATCGGCTCTCCGAGCTCGTCGGGGCCGGCGCCGGTCGATCCGCCCACCGCGGCGGACGGTCAGCGGTTCGGCCCGTCGCGGACAACGACTTCGTGCTCCGCAACACGCACCGCAGCGGCGGGCGCCTGCTGCCGTTCTTCTTCGCCGATCCGGCGACCGACGTGGCCGCCTACGCCGCCGAGGCGCCGAGCTACCGCGGCCTGGAGATCTCCCCGGCAGTGCACGGGGTGCGGCTCGACGATCCGGGTGTTCGTGCGCTGGTGGCCACTGCGGAAGCGGCTCGCCACCCGGTGTACGTGGTCTGTCTGGGCCGGCCCGGTACCCGCGCCGCCGACCTGGTGACGCTCGCCCGGGCGTTCCCGGCCGTGGACTTCGTCTTCGGACACTGTGGCTTCACCGGGCTGGACGTACGCGGCCTCGCCACGATCGCGCCGCAGCCGAACATCGTGGCCGAGACGTCCGGCTGCTTCACCGCGGTGGCCCGGCTGGCGCTGCACCGGCTCGGCCCGGACCGAGTGCTGTTCGGCACCGAGTACCCGCTGCAGCACCCCCGGGTGGAGCTGGCCAAGCTCGCCGCCCTCGACCTCGCCCCGGCCGTTCTCCGCAAAGTCACGTCGGAGAACGCGCTCCGCCTGCTCGGAGAGGAGACCTGAATGACCACCACGCTGCCGGAGATCGGGGACTGGTCCTCGTTCGCCGACCTCGCCCGGCTCCAGGACGCCCGGCTCGACGCCGTGCTCGCGGCCGCCGCCCGATCGCCGTTCTACCAGCGCCGGGGTGTCCCGTACGAGCTGGCCCTGGCACCGCTCACCACCACGACCGATTTACGGGACGCCTACCCGTTCGGCCTGCTCGCGGTCGACCGCGCCCAGTTGGCCACCTACCACGAGTCCAGCGGCAGCAGCGGCGAGCCGACGGCGTCGTACTACACCGCGGCGGACTGGGACGACCTCGCCGGACGCTTCGCCCGCAAGTGGACCGGGATCCATTCGCAGGACACCTTCCTGGTGCGGACGCCGTACGCGCTGATGATCACCGGGCACCTCGCGCACGCCGCGGCCCGTCGTGCCGGTGCGACCGTCGTACCGGCGGACAACCGGTCGCTCGCGATGCCCTACGCGCGGCTGATCCGCGTGCTGCACGATCTCGACGTCACGGTGACCTGGTCGCTGCCGACCGAGACGCTGCTCTGGGTCGCCGCCGCGCGGCTGGCCGGGTACGAGCCGGGTCGCGACTTTCCGGCCCTCCGGGCGTTGTTCGTGGCCGGGGAGCCGCTGAGCGCGGCCCGGCGGGCACGCATCGCGGCACTGTGGGGCGTCCCGGTCGTCGAGGAGTACGGCGCCACCGAGGTCGGCAGCCTGGCCGGCGTCTGCCCGCACGGGCGCCTGCACCTGTGGGCGGACCGGGCGATCGTCGAGGTGCACGACCCGGCCACCGGACAGATCAAACCGGACGGACGGGGCCGCCTCGTCGTCACGCCGCTCCACCGCGAGGCGATGCCGCTGCTGCGTTACGAGCTGGCGGACGAGGTCGAGGTCTCCTACCGGCCCTGTGCCTGCGGCTGGTGGCTGCCGGACGTACGGGTGCTGGGCCGGGCCGGCTCGGGCTATCGAGGGCTCACCCAGCTTGGCCTGGAGGAGATCGTCTTCTCGCTCCCCGCCGAGCTCGGCGTCCTGTTCTGGCGGGCCCGCTTCGACGGGACACGGCTCACCGTCCAGATCGAGGTCGCCGACCGGTACCGGGCCGCGGCGACGGAAGCGCTGGCGGTCGCGATCGGCGCCGCCTTCGACCTGGAGGTGACCGTGACCGCGGTGCCGCCGGGTGGCCTGGTGCCGGTCGAGCTGCTGACCGCCGCGCCGGACGTGCTGAAGCCGCGAATGCTGTTCGGCCCGGGTGAGTCCTGGGGCGCGGCCCACCGGTACTACTGATGACGCCGTCAGGGCTGGTCGGTCGGGGCGCGCTGGTCACCGGCGCGGGCCAGGGGATCGGCGCCGCGGTGGGCCGAGCGCTGGCGGCCGAGGGCGCCCGCGTCGTCCTGGCCGACCGGAACCACGCGGCGGCCGGCCGGCTCGCCGAGGAGCTGCGCGACTGCGGACACGACGCGACCGCGGTGCCGCTGGACGTCCGGGACACCGCGGCGACCGAGCACGCGGTCGCGACCGCCGAGTCGGCGGTCGGGACGCTGGACGTGCTCGTCAACGTCGCGGGCGTGCTGACCACCGGACCCGCGCTCGACACCGGCGACGGGGAGTGGGCGGAGGTGTTCGACGTGAACGCCGGCGGTGTGTTCCGGTGCTCCCGCGCGGTCGCCCGGCGGATGGTGCCGCGACGGCGCGGCGTGATCGTCACGGTGGGGTCGAACGCCGCCGGTGTCCCGCGGAGCCGGATGGCGGCGTACGCGGCGTCCAAGGCCGCGGCCGCGCAGTTCACCCGGTGCCTGGGCCTGGAGCTGGCCGAGTTCGGAGTCCGCTGCAACGTCGTCGCCCCCGGCTCCACCGACACCCCGATGCTGCGCGGGATGTGGAACGGCCCGGACGACCGGGACGCCACCCTGCGCGGTGACCCCGACCGCTACCGGGTCGGCATTCCGCTCGGGCGCCTCGCCCAGCCGGACGACGTCGCGGACGCCGTCGTGTTCCTCGCGTCCGACCGGGCGCGCCACATCACCCTGCACGACCTGTACGTCGACGGCGGCGCTGCGCTGCGGGCGTGAGAGAGAGGACTGTCCGGTGCCGATACCGTCGATCGCGTCGTACGCCATGCCGACCGCCGCCGAGCTGACCGAGGGCCCGGCGGGATGGCGGCCGGATCCGGCGCGCGCCGCGCTGCTCGTCCACGACATGCAGGGCTACTTCCTGGACTTCTTCCCGCCCGGGCAGTCGCCCACCACCGAGCTGCTCACGAACGTCCGCCGACTGAAGGACGCGGCGAGGACTCTCGGCATGCCGGTGATCCACACCGCGCAGCCGGGGCGGATGACGCCGGCCGCCCGCGGGCTGCTGCAGGACCTCTGGGGCCCCGGCATGACCGACGACCCACGGGCCACGGACATCGTGCCCGCGGTCGCGCCCGCACCGAGCGACACCGTGCTCACCAAGTACCGGTACAGCGCGTTCCACCGGACGACGCTCGCCGCCGACCTCGCCGTCGCCGGGCGCGACCAGCTGGTCGTCTGCGGGGTGTTCGCCCACATCGGCTGCCTGCTCACCGCCGCCGACGCGTACGCCAACGACGTCCAGCCCTTCCTGGTCGCGGACGCGGTCGCGGACTTCAGCGCGGAGGAGCACCGGATGGCGCTCTGGTACGCCGCGCGCCGATGCGCCGCCACCCCGACGACCGACCAGGTCCTGAGCGCGCTCGAGGTCACGCCGTGACCGGGCCGTCGTCCGGGCCGGTGTGGTCGCGGGCGAGCCGGGCCAGCTCGACCCGCGAGGTGAGGTCGAGCTTCCGGAAGATCTGCCGCAGGTGGTAGTTGACCGTGTGCGGCGAGCGGCCGATGCGGCGGGCGATCTGCTGGTTGGTCAGCGCGCAGCCGACCAGCACCGCGATCTGCCGCTCCTGCTCGGTCAGCCCGCGCCAGTCCGGAGCCGGTCGGTCCGGCCCGGAGGCCCGTGCCGGACCTCCGGGCGCCGGGCGGGGGCGACGCGACGCGCGCTCGTCACGGAGGGCCACCCGCACCGAGCGGGGTAGTGACTCCTCGACGGTCGCCCGCACCAGCTCGTGCCGGAACACCAAGTCCTCGTCCACCCCGATCACCAGGCCGGAGGCGAGCGCCTCGTCCACCGCGGGCACCAGCGCGGCAGCGTTGCGGTGCAGCAGCCCGGCCAGCTCACGGAGCCCGAAGCGCTGCCCGATCGTGGCGGCAACCTGCACCAGGTGGCGGGCCGGTGGCGACAGCGCGGCCAGCGTCGCGTCCAGCTGGGCTCGGATCCGCGCAGGCAGACGGATCGCGACGACGCCTGCGCGGCCGGCGTCGACCCGTAACAGGCGCTCCTCCCGCAGACCGGTGACGAGGTCCTGAACGGCCTGCGGATTCCCGGCGGCCACCGCGCTCAACGCGCGCAGTTCGGCGTCAGGCGCTCCGCCGGCGAGCGCCGTGAGCAGCGTGGCCACCGCCGACGGCGTCAGCGGTTCGAGCACCACCCGGTGCAGACCGGCCTGGGTCACCTGCTCCGGCTCCGGCCAGGTCGCACCGCTCCGCCGGACGAGCACGACCAGCACCGGCACGGTCCGGGCGATCGCCTCCAGCTCCGGCCACACCCGCGGGTGGATCCACTGCGGATGCTCACAGGTCAGCAGGCGAGGCACGATCGCACCCGGCGAGGCGTCGGCGGGCCCGTCGGCCGCGACGATCCGCCACATCCCGCTGCCGTCGATCCAATCCGCCTCGCGAACCGTCGCCGCTCCCCGTCGGCGGGCCGTGGTGACGAACTCCTGGAGCAGCCTGCTCTTCCCGCTGCCGCGGGGTCCCTCGATCACCGCCAGCGTCAACCGGCCGGCCGCCGTCCGGTCCAGGAGATCACGGAGTTGTCGCTGCTCGCGGCCCCTACCCACGAGCGCCGGGAACCCGGGGTGACGTCGATCCCCCTGCACGAGTCGTACCCCCTTCGCGAGACGCCGAATGGGGGCAGTCTGCGACGGATCGGCACCGGTGGCGGTGGCCGGGCATCAGTGGACACGGCGACCGGGCGCGGGCTACGATGCCCGACCCTCCCGCAGTGCGCCGCGACCGCGCGTTCTACCGTCGGTCTGTCGAGGTCCGGACGAGAGGCGGGGCGATGGCCGAACAGAAGCCGCAGGTCGAGGTCGAGTACTGCGTCCGGTGCCGGTGGTTGCCGCGCGCGGCGTGGCTCGCCCAGGAGTTGCTGACCACGTTCGAGAACGATCTCCGCGCGGTCGCGCTGGTTCCGGGAACCGGCGGGGTGTTCGAGGTCCGGGTCGACGACACCGTCGTGTGGAGCCGCAAGGACGACGGCTTCCCCGAGCCGACGCAGGTCAAGCAGCGCGTCCGTGACCGGGTCGCCCCGGGCCGCAGCCTCGGCCACAGCGACGCCGCCGACGCCTGACCGGCTCCCCACGTCCGTGCGACGGGAGAGCCGGCCGGAAGGGATGGGGATCAGCCGTTGATCTCGTCCCGCCAGGCGATCCACTGGCGCAGCTCGGTGAAGTCGTACGCGGGGCCGCCGGTCTCCACGGTGAACAGCGTGACGCCCAGATCGAGGAGCGTGCGACCGTTCTCGGCCGGCGTCCCCACGGCGCCGACCGAGATCTCGATCTCGGCCGGGTCCCGCCCGACGTCCGCGCAGTGCCGGCGGAGGACGCCGAGCTTGCGCTCGACCGTCGCGGCGTCGCCGAAGCTGTGCCAGATGTCCGCGTGCTGGGCGACGAGCCGCAGCGTCTTCTTCTCGCCACCGCCACCGATGAGCACCGGGATGTGTCGGGTTGGCGCCGGGTTCAGCTTCGCCAGCCGCGACTCGATGCGGGGGAGCGCTTCGGCGAGGTCGTCGAGGCGACCGCCGGCCGTGCCGAACTCGTAGCCGTACTCGTCGTAGTCCTTCTCGAACCAACCCGAGCCGATGCCCAGCAGGAGCCGGCCGTCGCTGATGTGGTCGACCGTGCGCGCCATGTCGGCGAGGAGCTCCGGGTTGCGGTAGCTGTTGCAGGTCACCAGTGCGCCGATCTCGGCGCGGGAGGTCTGCTCGGCCCAGGCCGCGAGCATCGTCCAGCACTCGAAGTGCTGGCCCTCGGGGTCGCCGTAGAGCGGGTAGAAGTGATCCCAGTTGAACAGGATGTCGACGCCGAGATCCTCGGCTTCTGCGGCCGCTCGGCGGATGGTCTGGTAGTCGGCGTGCTGGGGCTGGATCTGCACACCGATACGGACGGGCCTGGTGGTCATGGCCGAAGCGTAAACCGGCCGCCCCCGACCGGCGGTGGGCACGCCGGGGCTACGCGGCCGCTTCCCGACCTGCGGCCGGCCGTAGGCTGACGCGTCGTGGACGAGTTCGACGGCGCGGAGCTGAACACCGACCTGTGGTTGCCGCACTACCTACCGGCGTGGAGTTCGCGGGCGGAGACCCGGGCGTCGTACACGCTGGCCGATTCGTGCCTTCGCCTCTCGGTACCGGCCGATCAGGGCCTGTGGTGCGCCGACGACCACACGCCGCCGATGCGGGTGTCGGGCGTGCAGTCCGGGAACTGGTCGGGGCCGGTCGGCAGCACCCGGGGCCAGCAGCCGTACCGGGACGGGCTCGCCGTCCGGGAGGAGCAGCCGCCGTTCCAGGGCTGGCTGCCGATCGGCGGGCGCCTGGAGATGCGGGCCCGGATGGTGCTGGGGCCGACGTCGATGGCGGCGTGGTGGCTGGTCGGCTTCGAGGACGTGCCGTCGCGGTGCGCCGAGATCTGCGTGGCCGAGGTTTTCGGGAGTGCGGTGGTGCCGGGGGAGTCGGCGGAGGTCGGCATGGGACTGCACGCCTTCCGTGATCCGGCGGCACGCGAGGACTTCGCCGCGCCCCGGCTGCCGATCGACGTCGCCGAGTTCCACACGTACGCGGTCGACTGGACGCACGAGCGGGTGGTGTTCTCGGTCGACGGCGCGGTCGTCCGGGAGTGCGCCGGGCCACCGTGGTACCCGATGCAGCACATGCTCGCGGTGTTCGACTTCCCGGACGGCTCGGACGACGCGGGCCCGCCCCCCGAACTCGTCGTCGACTACCTCCGCGCGGAGTGACGGGCGCCCGGCCTCCAGCGCGTGCCGGATGCGCGTCAACCGGCGTCGGGGCGAAGGACCGTGATGCCGGGATGGGCGGCGGCCCCGACCTCGGCGAGGGCCTGCGGACCCGCGTCGAGGGGTAGCTCCCGGGTGACCAGGCGATCGAGGGGGAGGCTGCGCGCCAGCTCCAGCAGGCGCGGGTAGTCGTGCGCGGCCATGCCGTGGCTGCCGAGCACCGCCAGCTCGCGCGCGATGACCAGCTCCATCGGGACGCTCGGCCGCCCCGCGGCCGGGGGCAGCAACCCGACCTGGACGTGGCGTCCGCGTCGGCGCAGGCACCGTATCGACGCCTCGCACGCCGCGACTTGCCCCACCGCGTCGAGCGAGACGTGCGCGCCACCGCTGGTCAGGTCGACGATCGCGGCGGCGCTCGTAGCGTCCGCGGGGTCCAGCGCGTGCTCCGCGCCGAACGCGACGGCCAGCTGCCGGGCGTCCGGAGAAGGATCAGTGGCGAGCACCCGCGCGCCTGCCGCCACCGCGATCGCGACGGCCGACAGGCCGACGCCGCCGCACCCGTGCACGGCGACGAACTCCCCGGCGCGGACCCGCGCGACGTCGATCACGGCGCGGAACGCGGTCGCCACCCGGCACCCCAGGGCGGCGGCGTGCGTCGGCGAGAGGCCGTCCAGCCGGACGAGGTTGACGTCGGCGTGGTCGAGCGCCACGAACTGTGCGAACGAGCCCCAGCCGGTGAACCCCGGCTGCGTCTGGTTCCGGCACACCTGCTGGTCACCGGAGGCGCACTCGGGGCAGATCCCGCAGGCCGTGACGAACGGCGTGGTGACGACGTCACCGGGCCGCCACCGCCGGACGTCGGCCCCGACCGCGACGACCGTCCCGGCCAGTTCGTGGCCCGGAACGTGCGGCAGGTGGACGTCCGGGTCGTGGCCCTGCCAGCCGTGCCAGTCGCTCCGGCAGACACCGGTCGCGTCGACCGCCACGACGACGCCGTGCGGCGGTGGAGCCGGGTCCGGCACGTCGGTGACGCTCAGCGCGCCGCCGAACTCCTCGAAGTAGATCGCCCGCACCTCAGGACTCCCTCTCCGGAGTGGGGAACGGCGCCCGGTCGGGGCCGACCCACCCCTGCTTGGCGGTCGGCGTCGCGAGCGTCGCCGGGTGGTGGAACCGGGTGAGCAGGCGCTCGTCGAGCAGCGCGGGGTGCCGTTCGACGAACGTGTCGAACGTGTCCTCGCCGGTCTCGGCGACGGGGAGGCCGTCGCTCACCGGGCCACCTCCGTGAGGGCGTCGAGGCCGGCGCGCAGACCGTTGAGGGTTTCGGACGAGAGCCCGCCGAGAGCGCGCTGCTCCAGCGCGCTGATCGCGTCCCGGATCACGGCAGCGGTCGCGCGCCCGGCGTCGGTGAGTTCGATCAGTACGGCGCGTCGGTCGCCAGGGCGCGTCCCGCGAGTGACGAGCCCGCGCCGTTCCAACCGGTCGAGGACGCTGGTCAGCGTGGTCGGCCGGGAGCCGATGTCGGCGCCCAACTGGGAGACGGTGCGGGGCCGTCCGTCGGCGAGGTTGGCCAGGGCGCTGATCTCCGAGGCGGTCAGGTCCAGGTCGACCAGCTCGGCGGCGAGAAGCTGCAGCGTGGCGTGGGTGGCGCGCTGCAAGGCGAGCAGCGCGGACCAGCCGGTGGGTTCCACGATTTCGGACTATACGAATTCGTTCCTTCCGGGTCGAGCGCTTGACTCGGCTTACCGGCCGCTCCGACGGGGAATGCCGATCCCGACATCGCCGGCGAAGGAGTGAACGTGGACACGCCCGATCAGCAGATCTTGTACGCGATCCGGCAGGAGATCTCGCAGCACCAGCTGAGCATGAACGCCAGCGGCCTCGATCTCGGCGTCGGCGTGGCCCTCATCGACACCGGCCGCGCGCAGTGGCAGCAGGACCCGGACCAGGTCGTGAGCTTCACCGCGGTCCAGTTCGCCCAGGCGATCGCCGCGGCGAAGCACCAGGGCATGGAGGACGCCTTCCAGATCGCCCAGGACGTGATCTCCCCGTCCGCCCCCGACGCACAGCCGACGACCCACCGCTGAACCCGCGTCGGCGCTCCAGCCGGAAGGAGGCAATTCCGGAGTCGGCTAGCCGACCGGATAGTGCGGTGCCCGAACGTTGCTGTCTATCGTTCACGCCGGTCAGCAGGGTGGGCGAAAGGACACAATAGAATGTCGGGAGCGCTCGTCGCCGAAGGGCTGCACTACCGCTACTCCCGGCGAGAACCCGACGTCCTGGCCGGACTCGACTGGGCCGTGCCGCCGGCGAGCCGGACCGTACTGCTCGGCCCGGAGAAGTCCGGCAAGTCGACGCTGCTGAGCCTGCTGGCCGGGGTCCAGCGCCCGCGGCAGGGGCAGATTCGGCTCACGGACGGCGGCGACCTGCGCCGCGTCGTCGGATGGCTGCCGCAAAAGCCACCCTGGATCTCCGGCCTGACCGTCCGTGACCAGGTCGCGTACGTCGGCTGGCTGAAAGGCTTGAGCCGTGCGGACGCGGCGGCTCGCGTCACCGACTGCCTGGGGGACGTCGGCCTCGCCGACGCCGCGAACCTCACGACGCAGACGCTCAAGCCGTGGCAGCGGTCCCGGCTCGCCCTCGCCGAGGCGCTGGTACACGGCGCGCGCTTCGTGTTCCTCGACGAGCCGACCGCGGAGCTGGAGCCACCCGACCGCGCGAAGTTCTGGAACGTGGTCCGCCGGCTGTCGCGGAGCATCGCGGTCGTGGTCTCCAGCAGCGACACCCGGGACGCGGCGGTCGAGGGTGTGGACCAGGTCGCGGTTCTGGCGGCGGGCACCTGGCGGTTCTCCGGGCCGCAGAGCACGTTCCTCGGCCTGGCGCCCGCGGCGGCACCGGTTCCGCGCAAACAGAAGCTGGACCCCGATGAACGCGCGGCCTGGGCGGCGTACTGGTCGCTGCTCGGCGGGGAGGCGCGCTGATGCCACCGAAACTCGCCGCCCGCACCGTCGGGCTCAAAGGGCTGGCCTGGCTCTTCGTCTGTGTCGCGCCGTTCGCGTTCATGTTCTACGCGCCGCAGGAGCTCGACTACGGCGTCTCGCTCACCGCGGAGGTCGCCCAATCCGTCTACCTGGGAACCGTCCTCAGCATCGCGGCCGCCGTCCGTGCGATCGGACTGCGCAACGGCGGCGCGTTCGCCCGGGGCGGTGTCCGCCCACCGCTCCTCGTTCTGCTGAACGCGATCTGGCCGCTGTTTCCGTTCGGGGTTGTCGCGCACCTCGTCGTCGTGCTGGTCGGCGGAGCGTTCGCCGGATTCCGCATCGCGCTCGGCATCGTCGCGGTGAGCCTGCTGGTCCTGTTGGCGCAGATCCTCTTCGGGGCGTGGATCGGGATGATCCTGTCGCCGACGCGCGCCCTGGTCGTCCTGATCGTCGTGCCGGTCGCCTGGATGCTGGCGCCGGGCTGGGCGCGCATCCCGCTGCTCAACCAGCTCAACGGGCAGTTCCACGGCTGCTGCACCGGCGCCGAGACGTACTCGCGGCCGGCCGCCTGGGGATCGGCGCTGGTCGGCCTCGCCGTGCTCGCCGCGGTGGCGGGGGCGATCGCGCTCCTCGGCCCGACGCGCACCGTCGGCACCGATGGGGTGTTCTCTGGTGAAGCCCGCCGGCGGTCGGCGGCGGTGGCGTCGGCGGTGCCGGTGGTGGTCGCCGTGGTCGCGTTCCTGCTCCCGCCGGATGTGACCGGCTGGGCCGCGGCCGAGAAACGCCCCAACGACACCCGTTGCTTCGACGGCACGCCCGAGGTCTGCGTTCGCCCCGAGCACGTCGACGACGTCGCCGAGGTGCGGGCCGCGCTCGACGAGCTCGAACGGCGGTGGACGCCGTACGGCGTGCCGTTGCCGTCGGCGGTGAGCGAGGCCGGCGGAGCGGGGAAGGTTCGCTTCCAGTACGGCCCGGACCACACCCGGGAGCTCGTCAAGCTCACGGTCGCGCTCAACTCGCTGCCGAGCGCCGAGCGCTGCTACCAGGCGCCGCTGCCGCCCGCGCACGACCGGTCGCTGGTCGCCGCGGTCGACCACATCACGGTCTGGCTGCTGACGCTCACCGGTGGTGCGACCACGTTCGAGATCCGGGAGTGGGTGAGCGACCCCGCCAACATGCAGGAGGCGTGGGACGTCGCGGACCTCACCGACGAGGCCCAGGCGGCCTGGTACCGGCAGCAGCTCGCGGTCGTCGAGTCCTGCGGTGGACGGGACGCGTAGGCACAGTTCGCCCGAAACGCGCCACGGCCGGGCGTCCGACGCCTGATGCTGGTAAGCGGATCGCTGAACCTTTTCGATGTGCCGCGCACGGCCGCCGACGGGCAGCGTCCACCTACCGGGACCGGACGACAACGGCGGGCGGGGACCCGCACGAGCAGAAGGGAATCGGGCCGTGGACGAGCCGGCGAACAACACCGCGTGGCGGGACAGGTTCGGCGACACCTGGGTGCGCAGCGACGAAGCCGCGAAGCGGCGTGCGGAGACGCTCGGGACACTCGAGGATTTCCGCTGGTGGGCACTGTGTGACGGGCCAGCCTGGGACGACCAGATGCGAGGCAACGTGGGAGTCGCCTCGCCCTGGTCGTCGGTGGAGATGCACGGGCCGCTGGAGCCCGGTGACAGCGACATGGTGCAGAAGGTGCTGGACGCGCTGGACCGGGAACTGCGCTGACCGGTGCCGTCGTCAGTCGAGCGGCGGGAGTTCGGCGGCTTCGCGCGCGAGTTTGGCCAGGTGCAGCCAGTCGCCCGGCTGGAGGTACTCGAACTCGCCGCGGAGCCGGTCGGAGCGGATGTCGACCACGCGCAGCGTCGCGGCGACCGGGTGGTCGCTGAACGGATCGATCTCCAGGAACACGTCGCGGATGCCCGGCGGCAGCCGGAGCCCGTCGGACTCGACGGTGAGGCTGGCGGACAGGCCGCCGGGGGAGACGTCGAGGGTCGTCCCGTTGAAGCGGACCGGCCGGTTGGAGCTCGGCGCACCGGCGCCGGCCAGCGCCGGGAGTGACACGGTGGTGCCGCGCAGCGGGACGGCCAGCGGCATCCGGTGGGCATCGCGGCGCTGCCACGCGGGCGGGATCTTCGCCATCTTGAGCGTGACGACGCCCTGCTCGGCGTCGAGCGCGGCGATCGTGCGCATGACGCCGAACGGCGTGGGGACGCTGATCATGCCGCGCTGCGGTGGAGCGTCGGAGCCCATCACCAGGACCGGGATCTGCTCCTGGTCGCCCACCTGTGCCGCGGCCAGAGTCAGTAACTCCACGGCCTGGGCCGGACCGGTCAGGATCAACTGGGTGCCGGCGGGCAGGGGGATGGTCATCGCGGAGCTCCCGGGTCGTCGCGAGGGGGGACATTGCTACTGTCGGGCCGGTCTCGGGGTTCGGCCATGGTTTGGCTGAATTAGCAACCGTCTCGCACCCGCTGGTGCAACTGAGGCGCAACGGGTGGCTTTGACGGTTGTGGGGCCGGTCACCGGGCGGGAGGCTCTCGGGCGATCGTCCGCGTGCGGTAGGGTTACTCCGTCAACACGGACGCCTTCGGTGTGGCGTGGTGGCATCGGGCTGTGGCGCAGCTTGGTAGCGCACTTGACTGGGGGTCAAGGGGTCGCAGGTTCAAATCCTGTCAGCCCGACAACGGCAAGGGTTTCCGCAGGTCATACGGCCAGCGGAAGCCCTTTTTCGTGTCTCTGGAGGTTCGTCGAGGTCGCGCACGTCGGCGTCGCGCGCAGGCGCCGGTTCTGGCTGCTCCGCCCGGGTCCTTCCCAGCGCAGCAGGCAACCTTCAGCGAGACACGGACCGAACGTCTCCTCGAACCCGGTAGGCGAGACCCCACGCACCTCCGCGAGACGCACCAACCCTGGCTGCAACCAGCGCAGACAGGCTTCCGGGCGCTGCTCGGACGGCAGCGTCGACGGGGCAGGGTCCAAAGGCTTGGCGAAGTGTTCACCGCCTTCGCGCGGTGGCGGCGGCAGGTGATAGCCGTGTTCGTCGTCGTCGTCGTCGTCGTCGTCGTCGCCAGGCCAGCGGTCGGCGGTCCAGGGGTCCGCCGGGTCGTACGCCTGGATCCTGATCCACCCGGTATGCGCCGGCACCGGAGTCGTCTTCCGCAACAGGTAGCTGTAGAGCTCGCACACCCCGGACGACCGGACTGACGCCGCGACTACCTCCACCCGACAGCTCATCCCAGCACTCTCCGCAGCGCAGGCCCCAGGCACCCCCAACTACCTTGTCAACGGCACGTGGCGCGGCTGCCTAGGAAAGTAGGCGGGCCGGGGTCTGTTCGGCGAAGTCGGTCAACGCGTCCGCGTCCCACCAGGTCCGCCGCGGCGGCACCACGATGAGCCGATCGACGCCGGCGGCCGCGTACGCCGCTACGGTCGGCGGATCCAGGCGGCGACCGGCGTCCGGGGTCACCGAGATCTCCAGCGGCGCCGTCCGCTCGTGGCTCAGAGCCGCCAGGGCCTGCACCGCGGCGGCGGCAGCGTCGGGCGACATCTGCCAGCCGTACCAGCCGTCGCCCCGCCGCACCGCCCGGCGCAGGGCCGCCGACGACTCACCGCCGACGTGCAGCGGCGGACCGCCGGGGCGTAGCGGGCCCGGCTCGGCTCGCACGTCGGCGCCGTTGATCCGAGTCGCGCCGCCCGCCCACAGTGTGGCCAGGACGTCGAGCGCCACGTCCGTGCGCGATCCCCGGTCGGCCAGCGGGACGCCCAACGCCCGGAACTCCGGCTCGAGGTAGCCGACCCCGACGCCGAACAGGAACCGGCCGCCGCTGATCCGGTCGAGGGAGGCAGCGTGCTTGGCCAGTAGCGCGGCCGGATGCACCGGCACGACGGTGACGCCGGTGCCCAGTCGAAGTGTCCTGGTCGCACCGGCCACCAGACCGAGTGTCAGGAACGGATCGAGGACCGCGAGGTCGGGCTCGATCGGCGATCCGGGCAGCGGCGGATCCGGAACGACGTAGTGTTCGCCGGTCCAGACGCTCTCCCATCCCGCGTTCTCGGCCGCCACCGCCACGGCGACCGCGACCGTGGGGTCCACGGCGGCGGCGTGCAGGTTGATGCCGAACAGCCCGAGTCGCATCAGTTGGCCACCGCGGCGACCAGTTCCACCTCGAGCAGCGCGTCCGGCCACGCCAGCCGTGGCACCTCGACGGTGGTGCTGGTCGGCGGCGTACCGGTGAAGTAGCGGGCCCGGACCGCGCCGTAGGCCGGCAGGCCGGCGAGATCGGTCAGGTAGCTCCGAATGTGCACGACGTCGTCGAAGGACGCGTTTTGGCTGGTGAGGATCGTGCCGAGTAGCTGGAAGACCGGCTCGGTCTGCGCGGCGACGTCCCCGGCACCGATCAGCGCGCCTTCGTCGTCGAGCGCAACCTGACCCGAGACGAAGAGCAACGCTCCGGCCCCGGTCGGCACCCGGCTGACGTGCGAATACCAAGCGCTGCGGAACGACGGAACTCCCGGTGGGTTCGAAGTCTCGATCATGCGGACGACGCTAGAAGCGCACTAGCCATGCCACCAGCGACGGAGTTGGATCAAACCCATGCCGGAAATGCATGACTGGAACTCGAGGATCTCCGGGTGTTCTGCGCGGTCGTCGACGCCGGTTCGTTCACCGCGGCCGCGGCGGGGCTGCACTACACCCAGTCCGGGGTGTCCCGGCGGATCGCCGCTCTCGAACGGATCAGCGGCGGCGCGCTGTTCACGCGGCAGGCCCGCGGCGTGCGGGCGACCGAGGCCGGTCGTGCCCTCCACGGCCACGCCCGAGACCTGATCGCTCGCCTCGACGCGGCCGCCGAGGACCTCCGCGCGCTGCGCGACGGTGTCGGCGGCCGGCTGCGGATCGGCGCTTTCGCCACCGCCAACGCGGCCCTGCTCCCGCACGCGCTCGCCCGGTTCCGGGCTGCACGCGGTGGCGTGCACACCACTGTGCGGGAGGCTCTGAGCCCGGCGCTGCTCGACGGGCTTCGCGCGGGCACTCTGGACGCTGCGGTGGTCAGCGACTATCCGACCGGGACGCTGGACGCCACCGGGCTGGAGCTGCGCGAGCTCGGCGAGGATCCGATGCTGGTCGCGCTCGCCTACGACCATCCGCTGGCCACCGCTCCGAACCTCCGGCTGCGCGACCTTGCGTCCGAGTCGTGGATCGAAGCCGCCCGGCACGGGATCGGGTCCGAGACCATGCTCGCCGCGGCCTGCGAACGGGCCGGGTTCGTGCCTCGGTCCGATATCGACGCCCCGAGTTGGGCGGCGAAGCTCGGCTACGTCGCCGCCGGTCTCGGCGTCACGCTGATACCGCGCCTAGCGACCGCCGCGGTGCGGTCGGACGTGGTGCTGCGCTCGGTCGCCGACGACCTACCGCGCCGCCGGGTCTGCCTCGCGCTGCCGCCGCCCGGCGTCCGCTTGTCCGCCGCAATGGCCCTGGGTGAGCTGGTCACCGAGGAGGCCGCGGACCTCTCGGGAGACGATGTCAGCTCGCGATCACGAGATCGGCGATGAGCGCGACGACCCGGTCGTTCCGCGCCCGGAGTCAGACCGTGGGGGAGCCCGCGCGGAGCACCTCCACCACACGCGACCACGAATCGGCGCCGTGACCGGCGTCGACCGCCCGGCGCGCCAGGTCACGCAGGAGCGCGGGCAGCCGCAGATCGACGCCCGCCTCCACGCTCGTCGCGTGGATGTGCTCCAGCCCGGACAGCTCCATCAGCAGGTTGTCCTCGGCGCCGTCGTACGTGCCCGCATCCACGTCCGCGGCCAATTGGGCGAACGCGTCCGGCAGAAGCGCCAGGCTCTCCCGGGCCCAGGGCAGGAACTCCGTCGCCGTCAGCCCTTGCGCGGTGGCCATCGCCGCGGAGTGCAGGAACGCCGTCATCGCGGCGAAGAACACCTGAGCCATCGCCGTGTCGTGCAGGGCCGCCGAGCCCGGGTCCGGCCCGAGGAAGACCGAGCGCGGCGCCGCGACCTCCAGCACCGGCCGCCATCGGTCGAGCAGCCGCTGCTCGCCGCTGTAGAGGACCAGCGCGTCGTCGGTGCCGATCAGCGGCTCGGGCACCATGATCGCGCCCTGCAGCAGGGCGAAACCCCGCTCCGTGGCCCACTCCTGGGTCCGGCGCGCTTCAGCGGGGGTCGCGGAGGCCAGCACCACGAACGCGCGCCCGGCCCGCAGGTCGGACGGGACCGTCTCCAGGAACCTCCGCGTGGCCGCGTGGTCGCGCAAGACCGTGACGACGACGTCCGCCTGACCGACAGCAGCCGGAAGGTCAGCGGCCACCCGGGCACCGCGTGCGGCCAGCGCCTCGGCCTTCGCGCGGGTCCGGTTCCAGACCGTCGTGTCGACACCGGCCCCGAGGAACGCCCGCGCGATCGCCGCGCCCATCGGTCCCAGGCCGACGACGGCCGCTGAGTACACAGAGGAGGTCATATCGACGAACCTAGGCGTACAGCCGGACAGAGCAAGTACGTACTTTTCGGTGCCATACCAACCAGGAGGTTAGTGTGGAGCGCATGGCACAGTTCCTCTGCGGCCTCGACGCCGCCGTCGCCGTGGTGGGCGGCAAGTGGAAGCCGCTGATCCTCTGGGCGCTCAGCGAGCAGCCGCGCCGCACCAGCGAGCTGCGGCGCGAACTCCCGGGAATCTCGGAGAAAGTGCTCGTCCAGCAGCTCCGCGAGCTCGAACGGGACGGCGTCGTCGAGCGGGAGATCTTCACCCAGGTACCGCCCAAGGTCGTCTACCGGCTCACCGACCGGGGAGTCCACCTCGACCTCGCGCTGCGGCCACTCGGCGACTGGGGCGAGCAGAACATGGCCACGATCTCCGCCGCCCGCGCGGTGGGCTGATCAGCGAGATCCACGTCGCCGTCGACGGGCGCGGGCTACCGATGCGGATCCTGCTCACTCCGGGGTACGCCGGGAACAATGCGTTCGGCGGCCGGCTCGTGGCAGCGCCCAACGCAGGTCATCGGCGCCAGCAGGTGGTGACCCGATGTTCGTCGCTACGGGGATCAGGGATGTCGTACTCCGCGCGCGCGACGACCGTTCCGGCAGTTACCCTCGACATGACGCAGCCACAGCCGGAGATCAGCGATGAGTCGGCCGCGCTGCTCGCTGCGGCCGCTGCGCCTGTGGGTCACGACCAGCTGCGCCGGGACGTCCGCGAAGCTCTCGCGAACCCGCCGGACCACAGCTCCCTGCATGCCGAGCTCGGCCAGACCGACCGGCCGTCCCGACGCGTCGCGTGACCGACCGCGACATCCACCTCATCATGTGCTGGCGAAACATCCCTCGATCGTGGTGTTCGCCGACGAGCCAGGTGACTGGCAGGTGCTAGCGGCGGCCCTCGGCTTGGTTGACGGATTGCCGGCGGCGTCCGCGACTTCACGGCAGTGACTGGGCCGGGACCGTCTACGAGATGCAGGAGCCCGTCGAGGCACTCACCTACCAGCGGGCGATCCTGCATTGGTCGCCCGGGCCGTCAACGAGGTCATCCGCCAGGTGCGCTGCTAGTCGTGCGGCAGCCGCCACCACTTGACGGCATTGATGCATGCGACCGCGGCAATCGCCGTGAAGATGGCCGCGATCCACCAGGGGCCACCCCCGTCGATCCACGTCACGACGGTGACCGCAACGGCGACGACCGAGAGCACAGCCCAGCCGATCATGAGCGCGAGCCAGCGGCGCCGGGGGAGAACGCCATCCATCAGAAGACCACCGTCCAGAGGTAGCTGGCCGCGGAGAACGCGACGAGGGCAGCGGAGCGGAATGCGCCGACGATAGCGCCCTTCGCCATCCGTTCATCCCAGACGAGCGTCGGCCGGCGATGCTCGCGCCAGCCCCGACGGCGGCTAACGGGTGTGCGACGAAAAGGCTCGCCGCGAACGGTGTCGCGCTGGGCTCGCCCTGACGAGCCCAGCGCGCATTCATTCCGGCTTGCCGGCGTCAGCTGCCGCGAACCTCCGCGGCGGCGGCCACCAGGTGCTCGAGGGAGGCTTCGACCTCGGCGTAGCCGCGGGTCTTCAGGCCGCAGTCGGGGTTGACCCACAGCCGCTCGGCCGGGACGACCGAGACGGCGCTGCGCAGGGCGTCGGTCACCTCGTCCTGTGCGGGTACGCGGGGGGAGTGGATGTCCCACACGCCGGGGCCGATGCCCCGGCTGTATCCGGCGGCGGCCAGGTCGTCGAGGATCTCCATCTTCGACCGGGATGCTTCGATGCTGGTCACGTCGGCGTCCAGGGCGTCGATCGCGGGCAGCACCTCACCGAATTCGGAGTAGCAGAGGTGGGTGTGGATCTGGGTGGAGTCCGCGACACCGCTGGTGGCCAGCCGGAACGATCCGACCGCCCAGTCCAGGTAGGCCTTCTGGTCGGCCCTGCGCAGCGGCAGTGTCTCTCGCAGCGCCGGCTCGTCGACCTGGATGATCCGGATCCCGGCCGCCTCCAAGTCGCGGCACTCGTCGCGCAGCGCCAGCGCGACCTGGTTCGCGGTGTCCGCGAGCGGCTGATCGACCCGGACGAACGACCAGGCGAGGATCGTCACCGGGCCGGTGAGCATGCCCTTGACCGGCTTCGACGTCAGCGACTGCGCGTAGGTGGACCACGCCACGGTCATCGCCGCGGGTCGCGTCACGTCGCCGTAGATGATGGGCGGCCGGACGCAGCGGGAGCCGTAGGACTGGACCCAACCGTTGACGGTGGCGGCGAAGCCGCCGAGTTGCTCGCCGAAGTACTGCACCATGTCGTTGCGCTCCGGCTCACCGTGCACCAGCACGTCCAAGCCCAGGCGCTCCTGCAGCGCGATGACGTCGGCGATCTCGGCGCGCATCCGCTCGTCGTAGCCGGCGGCGTCGAGCCGTCCGGCGCGGACCTCGGCGCGGGCGTGCCGGAGCGCGTCGGTCTGCGGGAACGATCCGATCGTCGTCGTCGGCAGGGGCGGCAGTTGCAGACGCTCCTGCTGGGCCGCCGCCCGGTCGGTGTAGGCGCCCCGCCGCGAGTGCTCGGGCCGCATCGCGTCCAGACGGGCGTGCACCGTCTGGTCCCGCCAGGCGTCCGGCATCGGGGGCAGCGCGGAGGGTAGTGCGCCGACTCCGTCGGTCAAGACACGGCTGAGCGCGACGACCTCGTCCACCTTCTGCCGCGCGAACGCCAGGCGCTCGACCAGCGCCGGGTCGAGGTCGGTCTCGGCGGTGAGATCGACCGGGACGTGCAGCAGCGAACACGAGGTGGAGACCGCGACGTCGTCGGCCAGGCCACTGAGGGTGGCGTAGATCGCCGAGGCCGCGCCGAGGTCGGTGCGCCAGATGTTGTGCCCGTCGACCAGCCCGGCGACGATCGTCGTGCCGCTCACCGTGCCACGACCAGCCAGCCTGTCCAGATCTCGGGAGCCGGCCACCAGATCGAGCCCCAGCGCATCGACGCGGGCGTCCAGCAGCGCCGGCAGCGCGTCGTCAAGCGCACCGAAGTACGAAGCGACGAAGATCCGCGGGCGCCGCTCCACCGCCACGAGGCGTGTGTAGGCCGCGCGCAGCGCGTCGATCTCGGCCGGGGTGCGGTCGGCGACGAACGCCGGCTCGTCCAGCTGCACCCACTCCGCACCCGCGTCGGCGAGCGCGCCGAGGATCTCGGTGTAGACCTCCACGAGGTCCTCGAGCCGGTCGAAGGGACGGAAGCCCTCCGGGGAACCGTCAGTGGCCTTCGCCAGCAGCAGGAACGTGGCCGGGCCGACCAGCACCGGCCGGGTCGTGATCCCCAGCTCGGTAGCCTCGGCCAGCTCACCGAGAGCCTTGGCCGGGTTGGCCGCCAAGACGGTGTCCGGGCCGATCTCCGGTACCAGGTAGTGGTAGTTCGTCGCGAACCATTTGGTCAGCTCCAGCGCCGGTTCGGCATCCACACCGCGGGCCATCGCGAAGTACGTGTCGAGTGCGGACAGACCGAGGTGGCGGAACCGCTCCGGCACGGCGTCGACCGCGACCGCGGTATCGAGCACCTGGTCGTAGTAGGAGAACGTGTTGGACGGAATCGCGTCCAGACCGGCGTCACGCAGCGTGCGCCAGACGCCTTCGCGTAGTTCGGCGGCGGTGGCGTGCAGGTCAGCCTCGCCGATCCGGCCGGCCCAGTAGTCCTCAACGGCCCGCTTGAGTTCGCGGCGCGGACCGATCCGGGGGTAACCGAGGACGGTGCTTCGTCCGAAAGTCGTGCTCATGGTGTCCTTCCCTCGAAGATCCGATGGACCGAAGGAACGGACAGGGGAAGGCGCGGGCAGCAACAGGCAACTGCCGGCCTCCGCCCTGACCCTCCCTCGGGGTCGTCGGCGGCGCACGCGGTCGCGTGCACGGTGCGGGCAGGTCTTCGGACTCGTGGGCCTACTACTCGTGCCTACTGACCGTCGCTTCCCAGGAGCTCGTGCTCCCAGTGCTTCATGACGGCGGTCGTTCCCACTCACCGCTGCGGGGCAGCCCCGGATTCTCACCGGGTTCCCTCTTACGACGCCCGCCTGGAGGACGGGACGAACCAGCACTGCGCCCCATCGTAGGGGCCGACACCAGTTGTCTCAGCCGGTGCTGGTCGCTCGGGTTGCGCCGGGGACCTTGCTCGGCGAGTGCAGTCGGACTGTACGTAGGCGTCAGAGATCGTAAATACCGCTGACATCGACGGTCCGCGATGATGGCGCGATGAGTGCACAGCAGTTCCGCGCGGAGTTCGACGCGCGTGTCGAGTTCTCCAACGGCGGACACTTGGAGGTCGCGGGGTTCCGCGTCGACGTGCCTACCGCGGACGTCTCCGCGGCCGACGTCGCGACACTGTTCGTCGCCTCGCTGGGCCTGTTGATGAGCGAACACGTCGAGCTCAGCGCCCTCCGCGTCTTTCCCGAGGCCCACAAGGGCACCCGCGGCGGTCCGTCCGCGGTGCCCGATACATCATCCGACCGGCCGCGCCGGCTGATCGACCTCAGCCACGTCACCGAGCCGGGGATGCCGACTACCTGCCTCGACACTCCGTTCCGCGACACCCACGAACACGATCTCAGCACTCTCCCGCTGCGCCGGATCGCCGATCTGCCGGCCGTCGTCGTCCGGACCACAGGCGCGGCCACCCGGGCTGTCGACGTCGGCGCGCTCGCTCCGTTCGACGTCGCCGGCAAGGCCGTCTTGCTGCACACCGACGCCGACCACCACTTCGGGACGCCCGCCTACGCCGAAGACGCCCCCTACCTCACGGCGGCCGGGGCGCAGTGGCTCGCCGACCACGCCGCCGCCGTCGTCGGCATCGACGCGATCGGCCTCGACCACGCCGACGACCCAGCTCGACCGGCGCGCACGATCCTGCTCGGTGCAGACATCCCGATCGTCGAACACCTGACCGGCCTCGGCCGGCTGCCGCCCCACGGCGCACGATTCACCGCCGCGCCCCTGCGGCTCGCCCACACCGGCACCGCTCCGGTCCGGGCGTTCGCGGCGGTCTGAGAGCGGCGGGCCGCGCCGAACCAGGCCGCCATGGCGCGCAGCGGACGTGGCCGGGGGACTGCCGGACAGTTCACTCGCCGGTCGGGCCGCCGGCCAACTCGGCGGCGACGTCCAGGTGACCCAGGTGGCGGGCGTACTCCTGGAGCACGTGGAAGAGCACCCGCTCCAGCGTCGCCGGGGGTGCGCCCTCCCAGCGCGGCCCCGGGGCGCCGACCGCGGAGAGGTCGGCGCCCGCGACCGCGGCGCGGGTCCGGACGCCTTGAGCACGCAACTCGGCGATGAGGCTCGCGAGGGTCTCGGACGGCTCGACGTGCCATCGACCGTCCCGCTGGTCACCCCAGGGATCGGCCACGGGCCGGCCGGCGAACCCCCACTCGATCCATCGGCGTTCCATGTAGCGCAGGTGCTTGAGCAGCTCCAGCGGCGTCCATCCGGTCGGGAGGCGGCTGGCGCGCTGGTCGGCGTCGGGAAGCGCCGCCGCCTTCGCCACCACCGTCTCGCGGAAGTAGTCCAGGTAGCGCAGGAAGACCTCGGACCGGTCGGCGGCCGGATCGGTCGGTGAAGGGAACGACGGTGTCACCGGCCCATCATCCGCCAGGCCGCCGGTCCGGCGACCACGCCTCGCTACGCGGACTCGTTCGGGACACGGGCGCCGACTGCGACCGAGGCGCCGTCAGCCACCCGAGCCCCGGCGCCGACCAGCACCACGGTGTCCGCGGACTCGTTCTCGGCGTCGCGGTCGCCGGGCGGCGCGCCGAGGGTGGCGCCAACCCCGATCTCAGCCCCGGTGTCGACGACCGCGCCGTGCACCCGCGCACCGCGTCGGATCACGACGTCGTGCAGCAGCACCGAGCCTGTCACCGACGCGCCCGGCTCCACCACGACGCCGGGCGAGAGGACGGATCGCTCGACCTGACCTGCGACCTCGCATCCGGGCGCGAGCAACGAGTCGGCGACCTCGGCGCCGCGAATCAGTCGGGCCGGAGCGTGCCGTCCGCCGCGGGTCAATATCGGCCAGGCGGGATCGTCCATCCGCATCGCCGGTTCGTCCTCGAGCAACTCCAAATGCGACTCCAGGTAGGCCGGAACCGTTCCGACGTCCCGCCAGTAGCCGTCGAGGCGGTAATCGCGGGCTCCGCCGTCGGCGACCAGGCGGGGAAGCACCTCGTGCCCGAGGTCGCGGAGGCCTTCTTCGGTCTCGTCCGCCGCCAGCTTTCCCAGCAGGTCCAGGAGAGCAGACGGCCGGAACACGAAGACCTCGCTGGCGATCACGTCGGTCGAGGGCTTCTCCGGCTTGTAGGCGTAGTCGGTGATCCGGTTTCCGGATCCGACCTCGACGACGCCGTACCGGCCGGCTTCCTCGATCGGCCGTCGGGTGGTCACCATCGTGACGTCCCCGCCGCCTTCGGCGTGCGCGTCCACGACGGTGGCGTAATCCAGCGCGTAGACGGCGTCCGCGCTCACCACGACGAGGTGGTCGGGGTCGAACTCGCGGATCAACGGCGCCTGCCGCCAGAGCGCGTCGGCGGTGCCCTGGTGCCACCCCTCCCGTTCGGTGCCCAGATGCGGGTGCAGGGTCAGCAGGCCGCCGTGGGTACGGTCCAGATCCCACGGTCGGCCGTTCGCGAGGTGGTCAGCGAGCGAGGCCGGGTGGAACTGCTCGATCACCCAGACGTCACCGATACCCGCATGGTGGGCGTTGGAGAGCGGCATATCGATCAGCCGGTACGAACCGCCGAAGGGAACGGCGGGCTTGGCCCGGTGGTCGGTCAACAACTCCAATCGTCCCCCGGCACCTCCGGCGAGCACGAGAAGCAGAATGCGTTGCCTGGCCATGCGCCCTCCAGAGAAACGTCGTCGTTCACTGCGAGGGTTCCCCCCGACTCCGGCCGCAACCCCCGCCGCGCGTGCGGTGATGCGCATGGGGGACTTGTCGCGCGGGTGAGTGCTGTGGCGATCCAGTGAACGCATCCGTTGCCATCGGTCGATGGCGAGTTCTACGGTCTTCGGGACTCCGCTGCCATTCTGAGAGGTGCCTCGGATGCTGTTGCGTCGAACGGCCGCCCTGTTGGCGGCAGCATTGGTCGGCGCGAGCCTGCTGGTCGGTGCCGAGCCCGCTGCCGCGGCCGACGCCGGACCGTTGCCGCCGTGTGGCAGGTACGCGAGCAACTACCTGGCGCCGAACTACTACCCCGCCGCCGGGTGCGTCACCGCGATCGACCTGAGCCCCCAGACGATCGACGGCCGGGCCGGCGGATCGGTGACGATCACGGCGACCGCTACCGGACCCGCGAAACCGTGCCTGCGCGCGCAGGTCCCCGGGACCGGCGAGGTGCGGCTCAACCCATCCCCAACCGACGGCCGGTACACCGGCATCTGGACGATCCCGGCCGGTACCGCGCCGGGCAGCTACGGCGTCACGGAGATCTGGGCCATCGAAGCGTGCGAAGGCAGCAGCACCCAGTGGTGGCAGAACTTGGAAAAGGTCGGCAGCCTGCCCGGTCCGGCCACCACACCGGCGGTCGTGCAGGTCACCGGCGACGCTGCCGACGCGGCGCCGGAGATCACCGCCGTGGAACTATCGGGCACCACATTCGACACCACCACCGGCGGCCGGGACGTCGTCGTCCGTGTACATGCCCTTGGCCATCGTGCCGACCTCACTCGAGTGTATGCGGAGGTCGTGCCGATCGGTCTGACCGGCGGGCTCGACGAAACCACCCTCGGCTACACCTACCAGTCGCAGGCCAACCAACGGGTCTCGGGCACCGCGAGGGACGGCTGGTACGAAAGCACGGTCCGGCTGCCCGGCGGATCCAACGGCCAGTACGGCCTTCTGGTCGTGGTATCCGACGGCCAGGGGCGCACGGTGCTTCCGACCCGGCAGTTGCGGGCCGCAGGTTTCCCCTCAACCCTCACCGCGGTCACGACCAGGGCGCCGGACCCGCCCACCGCGCTGACGGTGCGAAAGACGGTTCTGATCCCGTGGCGTCTCGGGACCCTGGTCGACTGGGCGCCACCGGCGGACACGTCGGTCGCGGTGGCGGATTACCTGATCACCGCCAACTCCGACTGCGGTGTCCTACCGCCAGGACAACCTCGACCGACCGGCGGCGACCGAAGCCGGATCTACTACGACTGGCCGCTGATCGGGACCTGCCAGGTGACGGTGTGGGCGGTCAACGGCTTCGGACGGTCGCCGGGAGTTACGAAGCGTTCCTGACCGACGTGGTGGACCGTTCGGTGACCCCACTCGAGCTCGTGCATTCGCCCCCTAGTGCCCGGGCCGCCGGAGCGCCGTAAGAGGATCAGAGGGCTGTCGTAAGCGCCCACCGGCACTGTATGGGCACAACGACGAAGGCACCTCGACGGTCTGGCGGAGGACACCATGGGAAGGCTCATCGAATCGACGTTCGTGACGATCGACGGGGTCATCTCCTCGCCCGAGGTGTGGGGGGTGCCGTACTGGGACGAGGAGCACAACGCCTACTCGCAGCGACTGCTCGCCGACGCCGACGCGCTGCTGCTGGGCCGGGAGACGTACGAGGGCTTCGCGGAGGCGTGGCCCAGCCGCAGCGGTGACGAGTACAGCGACCGCATCAACGCGATGCCGAAGTACGTGGCGTCCAGGACGCTGCGCGAGGCCACCTGGAACAGCACGATCCTGGAGGGCGACGTCGGCGAGGCGGTCGCCGCGCTGAAGCTGGAGACCCCCGGCAACCTGCTGAAGTTCGGCACCGGCGAACTCGACCGAACCCTGATCGAGCACGGATTGGTCGACGAGTTCCACCTGTGGCTGTTCCCCGTTGTCGCCGGCACGGGGCAACGAATCCTCGACGGGCTGGACGTCACCCACCTCACCCTGTCCAACACCACGCGGTTCGGCTCCGGGATCATCGTTCTGACGTACACCCCGAAGTAGGGCGGTCCGGCGCAGGGCCGGGTCGCTCACTCGGAGACGCTCGTGAGTGTTCGCAGGCGAACGTTCTGGCCGTCGCGGTGGTGAGCGAGCGGGTCCGGGATTCGCGGGAGTCTTCTGGT
>NZ_BAAAYN010000053.1 GCF_039536245.1 Cryptosporangium minutisporangium
TGAACAGCTGGTTGTACTGCTCGTTCGAGAGGAACTGCAGCCCCGGCCGGGCCAGCTCGGCGCGCATCAGCAACGCCATCACGCCGGCCGCGGCGAAGAAGAAGAACGACGTGATCAAGTACATGATGCCGATTTGCTTCGCGTCGGTCGTCCGGATGATCCGGGCCAACGCGCTGCCCTTGACCGGCTCGTGCACCGGCCACGGCCGACTCACGATCGGCTCGGGTTCAATGCGTTCGGCTTCGATGGTCACAGCCGGACCCTCCTGGCAGATCGGCGTCGCATGGGCCTGACGGCCCGCGGCTGGGCAAGCCTCGCGAGCAGAATAGTCCGTCTCCTGCGTCCGGCTCGGCGGGGGTCTACCTCGCGTCGGCGTGTCTGAATCCTCCCCGTTCGATCGCGTCCAGGGCGCACGGAGCGGCGGGTGGGGTCCGCGAGGCCCGCGGGGCGTGCTTCTCAGGGCGCGGCGGAGGCTCGGATCGCGGCGAAGAGGGGCGCCAGACGGTGGCGCGGGATCTCCATCAGCGAGGCGTCGGCCTCCGGCGCGAGCCCGCGCCTGGCGCCCGCGGCGTCGGTCTCCGGCGCGGCCCTGCCCGCGGGGAGTGCGGTGGTCACGCGGGTGGACGCTGCGGGCTTGGACAGGCCCGCGACCGCGACCAGGCCGTCCCGCCAGACGTTCACCAGGCGCCCGTGCGCCCGATCCAGCACGTGCCGCACGAGCCGCTCCCCCGGGTCCGCGGGCTCGTCCACCGTCACGGCCTCGACCAGCGCGGAGGTCGGCCCCGGTGTGCTGCGGCGGAACCGCAGCGCCCACTTCGGCGCGACCAGCTCTGCCAGCGCGCGCTGACTCGCCGCGTCCCCCAGGTCCGGGTGCTGGTTACCGACCGCGACCGCGACCCGGCGGGCGTCCGCCGCCAGCAGGATCCGGAGCAACCAGCTCCCCGGGTCCGCGGTGGCGTCCACCGCCACGGCACCGGCCCGCGCGGGTCCGGGCACGCCGCCGGTCCAGAGCGCGGCGAGCGACCGCTCCCCCGCCAGCTCGCCGGTGCCCGCCAGCTCGCCGGTGCCCGCCAGCGCGGCGGCCAGCTCTCCCGGCACCGGCGCCGACCCGAGGACCGGAAGCCTCTGCGGTCCGGCCGCGGCGTCCACCAGGGCCGACGCCACGTCGGCCGCCACCCCGCCGGACGCCTCCGCCGACTGCTCGCCGTGGGTGTAGATCGTGGGCCGCCCACCCCGGGATGCCTTCCGGCGAGCCTTGTTCGTCGGGCGCAGCAGGTACAGGTCGCTGGCGCTGCCGATCGCCTGCGCTCCGACGTACCGGGAGAACGCCGGCCACTGCGCTTCCACCGCGAGCTCCAGCTCGCCGAACTCCCGCTGGACCGCCAGACCGAGCGCGGGCGTCCGCTCCGAGAACCCGTACGCGAGCAGAATCCGCCCCTTCGGTGTCAGCCCTTCGAGCGCCCGTTCGAGGAACAGCCGCACGCCGTCCGGCGTGTAGGGCGGATCGGTGAACGCGAGTTCGGCCCGCCCCGTGGCCGCGGGCGGCAGCCCGAACCGCAGGTCACCGACGAGACAGCGGATCGCCAGACCCTCCGCCGGCGCCGCCCGGTCGATGTACGCGAGAAGCCGCTCGTCGACGTCGACCACGCTCGCGGTGAGCTCGGGCCGAAGCAGACAGGTGGCGAGCGCGGTCAGGTCGTGGTCCCCGACGCAGAGCAGGTGCCCGCCGGCCAGGTCGAAGTGCGCGTCCAGCCAGAGCGCGCGCCGGACCGCGGTCTCCGGGGTCGCCGCGACGTGGTCGAGGGCCCGGCGCGGCGGCGGCGCGGCGGCGCGCAGCCGGGTCACGGTCGCGAGCAGGTCACCCGCCTCCGCGAGCGCGGGACCGAGCGGATCGGCGAGCGCGGTGGCCCGCAGGTGGTCGGCCCCGAACCGACGCCGGTACTCCGCCACCCGGTCGACCCGGATCCGCGGCAGGTCACCCGGTTCCAGGTCGGGTCCCAGAGCGGCGAGTACCTCTTCCACGGTGCGACGGGGCACCGCGAAGGTCTGCACCAGGTCGGCGAGCGTCCACGAGCGGTCGGTCAGCGCGACGAGGACCTCACGTATCGCCCGCGAGTGAACGCCGTACTCCGCGACGAGCGCTCCCACGGCGTCCGGAGCAGGTAGTTCGGAACGGGACGAGGCAGACGGGCGAGCGCTCACGCCCGAAGGCTCGCACAGCCGCGCGGAGCGCGGCACTCCGGCCGCCAACCCACCTAGAACGTACAATCCTCATTTAACGGTAGTTTTCTGTCACGATATGGGGGCGGCGTGACCGAACAACTGGTCCCGCAGGTGGACTCGGCGAGCGGCGCCCTGCCTCCGGAGCTGCCCGAGGCGATCGTGGCGGTCGACCCGGACGGCCGGATCACGCAGGCCAACTCCGGTGCCGAAGACCTGTTCGGCTACAGCTGGGACGAGCTGTCCCAGCGGCCCCTCGACGACCTCCTCCGGGAGCCGTCGGGAATGAAGGACGTCACGGCGCACACCGGCGTGGAGCTCGCCTGCCGCCGCAAGGACGGCACGGAGTTCCACGCCGAGTTCTCGATGACGCCGATGGACACGCCGGAGGGGCCGCTGGTCTCGGTGGCGATCCGCGACCTGGGCCGGCGCAACCGCGCGGTGGAGCGGATGCGCTGGCTGTCGGCGATCGTCGAGAACGCCCACACGCCGATCGTCAGCGCGTCGACCGACGGGACGATCACCTCCTGGAACACCGCGGCCGAACGGGTCTACGGCTGGACGTCCGCGGAGATGGTCGGCCGGCCGATCACCGCGTTCGTGGAGCCGGTGCACACCGAACAGGTGACCGAGACGCTCGCCAAGGTCCGCGAGGGCGAGACGATGCACATCCCGGACGGGCAGATCGTGCGCGCCGACGGCCGGAGGGTCGCGGTGAGCGTCACCGCCTCCCCGATCGTCGGTCCGCACGGTGACGTCGTGGGGATCGCGTACGCGGCCCGTGATCTCACGGACTCCGAACGGGCGGAGGCCAAGTTCCGCTGGCTGCTCGACGCCACACCGCTCCCGATCATCGGCGTGGACGTCGACGGCCGGATCCAGCTGGCGAACACCGAGGCGGCGCGCGCCTTCGGCTACCTCGCCGACGAGCTGTTCGGGCAGCAGATCGAGGCCGTACTGCCGGACGCCAGGCAAGTTGTGCTCGCCGAGTCCGGCACCGGCGCGCAGCGGGCCGGGGCCGACGGAACCCAGGTCACCGGGCGCCGCAAGGACGGCTCCGAGTTCCCGGCGGAGATCCTGCTGTCTTCGCTGCTCACCGAGGACGGACTGCTGATCGCGGTGACCGTGCGCGACCTCGCCACCCGGATGGAGGGCGAAGCCGAGCGGCTGCGACTGGAGAACGAACTGCAGCGGGCGCAGCGTCTGGACAGCCTGGGTCAGCTGGCCGGCGGCGTCGCCCACGACTTCAACAACGTGCTGGCGATCATCCTGAGCCACGCGTCGATCGCCGAAGAAGACCTGAGCGCTCTCGCGCAGCTGATCCCGCCCGGCGACGACCACGGACGGCTCGCCGGCGCCCGCCGTGCGGTCGAGCAGATGCAGCAGGCCGCTGAACGCGGCTCCCGCCTGACCAAACAGCTGCTCGCGTTCGGCCGTCGCGAGGTGGTGCGTCCGCAGGTCTTCCTGCTCAGCGAGGTGATCACGGACGTCACCCGGCTGCTCTCCGGCACGCTCGGTACCGACGTACGGGTCTCGACGAGCAGCGACCCGGAGCTCTGGCCGGTCACCGCCGACCCGGGCCGGATCGAACAGGTGCTGGTCAACCTGGCCGTGAACGCCCGCGACGCGATGCCCAAGGGCGGCACGCTCCAGATCGACGCGGTCAACGTGGCGCTGGACTCCGCGCAGGCCGCCCGGTACGGGCTGAGCGACGGCCGGTACGTGCAACTGCGGGTCACCGACACCGGCACCGGCATGCCGCCCGAGGTGGCCGAGCGCGCGTTCGAGCCGTTCTACACGACCAAACCCGAGGGCCAGGGCACCGGCCTGGGACTGGCGTCGGTGTACGGGATCGTGTCGCAGGCGGCCGGCACCGTGTACCTGCGGTCGCGTCCGGGCTGGGGCACGTCGGTGACGATCCTGCTGCCCGCCTCCGACGGCGCACCCGTCAATCGCCCGGGGGCACAGAGCCCGGTGCCGCTGTCGGCCGCGGAGAGCCGGCCCGAGCGGTGCGTGCTGGTCGTCGACGACGAGCCCGACCTCCGTAAGTCGATCGAAATCATCCTCGGACGAGGTGGGTACGCGGTGCTGTCGGCCGGTTCCGGCGACGAGGCGGCGCAGCTCGCCAGCGCGTACGAGGGCACGATCGATCTGCTGCTCACCGACGTGACGATGCCGGGGCTGTCCGGGCAGGAGGTCGCCAACCGGCTGCGGCTCGACCGGCCGTCGATGCGGGTGCTCTACATGTCCGGTTTCGCGCAGCCGCTGTTGACGTCCAAGGGGACGATCGGGCCGGACGTGACGCTGGTCGAGAAGCCGTTCACCCGGCGCAGCCTGCTGGCGAAGGTAGCCGAGGTGCTGGCCACGGCCTGATCCCGCGTTCCGCGCACGCGGAACCGGCCTCTACGCAGCTCGTAGAGGCCGGTTCCGCGTCAGCGGGCGTCGGTGGCCGCGTCAGTCGCCGTCGGTGGCCGCGGGGCCGCGGAGCACCGCGAGGGCACGCAGCGCCGACTCCAGCTCGAATCGCGAGTCCGGGTCGTGCAGCTGCTCCCCGAACAGCGCTTCGAGCTGCCGCAGGCGGTACCGCACCGTCTGGGGGTGCACCTGGAGCCGGGACGCCACCTCGGGCGCGCCGCCGCGCGTCTCCAGCCAGGCGAGCAGCGTCTCGCTCAGGCGGGCCTGCTGCTTCACGGTGAGCTGCCGGAGCGGCGCCAGCCGCCGCTCCGCGAACAGCTCGACGAGCGGCTCGTCGGCGAGCAGCATCAAGGTCGACAGGTGGTCGGCGCTCCGCACGACGTGCTGGCCGCTCAGCGTCCCCCGGCGCAGCAGCGCGAGCGCACGCCGCGCCCAGCGCAGCGAGCGACGCGCATCCGGCACGGGCACCGGCAAGCCGAGCGCCGCACGCGAGCCGTGCAGGACGGTGCGCAGCGCTGCTTCGGTGCGGTCCAGCTGCGCTTCCGGGACGAGTAGGCAGGGCTCGGCGCCCTCCAGGTCTACGAGCACGGCCGGCCCCAGGTCGGGCAGGGTCAGTTCGCGGTCGTCCCCGCGCGGCTCCAGCGCGACGGCCACCAGCCGCTCGGGCACCGTCCACCGCGCCGACTTCGCCAGGTCGGCGATCGCGAGCGCGGAGGGCGGCGGATCCGACAGCAGCATCTGCATCAGCTGACGCCGCCGGCGTTCCCGCGCTCCGGCGGCGTGCGCCTGCGCTTCGGCGTACCCCTCGACCGAGAGCGAGGCGAGCTGGTCCACGTACGCGATCACGGCTTCGCCCAGCTGGAAGAGCAGCGGAGCGGGCAGCTCCAGCCGGAGACCGGCGTCGGCCAGCCGTCGCCAGGCGACCCGCGCACCCAGCCGGTAGGCGGCCTGGAGCGCGTCCAGGCTGCGGCCCTGTTGGAACTCGCCGTACCCGAGCTTGCGGTGGACGGCGTCCCAGTCGTCGACGGTGAGGCTCGGGTCACCGACCTTGTCGGCGAACTGGGTCAGTGCCCGCTCGACGCCGACGCGGATCACGTACTCGTAGGGCTCGCCCATCGACTGACCGAACTCGGGAATGCGCTCGCGAACCGCGTCGACGATCTCCTCGGCCAACGTGCCGAGTTCGGGCTTGATGACTTCTGCCAACTCGGGCGGCAGACCGGCCCAGGGTTCGAACGCCCCCGGGCGCAGGGCTAACTGCGACATCTGGCCACCTCCAGCCGACCCGGCCCGTGGCGGCCGAGTGACGCACGGCGATACCTACATCGTGAGCACGCGGAAGCTGCACATCACTCCGGACACAGACACCGGCGCGGTGGATGGCCGCGGAACGATGTCTTCGGTCGGAGAGGAGGCGGCTGCGCGCGTGGCTCGCGCAACGGCCTGTGACGACCCCGAAGCCACAGACAGTAATGCGAAACTGACCGGGAGACTATTAACGATACGTTGCAACTGTCAACACACAAGTTACGGCACGGCGACCAGAAATGTTGGCAGTACCACGAATTTTTTTACCCATCGGGTTTTTCACAGAAATACCCACGGTGATCTCTGGCTGATCCTTCGGTATCGATTCCGCCCCCCATTCGGAAGTCATTTCGGGCCTCTCGACGCCGCCCTCGGGAACGTGGTCCATTTCCCACGAATCACCCACTTCGTCGTAGTCGCTCTGCGATGATGACGTGACCATCGGGGCGGAAAGGGGCGGGCGTGACCACGCCGCTGCGCCGGAACCGCCCGGTGGCGTCGCTAGGAGGACGCCGGTGACTTCTCGTGTGGTGCTGGTGCCAATTGCGCTCGCAGCATTTGTCACTTCACTCGATAACACGGTCGTGAATGTCGCGCTGCCGTCGATGCAACGCGACTTCGCGCTGCCGGTGAGCGGACTTCAATGGATCGCGACGAGTTATATCCTCGCGTTCTCCGGACTGCTGCTGGCCGGCGGTCGCTTGACCGATCTCTACGGTCGGCGGCGAGTGTTCCTGGCCGGGCTGGCGCTGTTCGTCGGCGCCTCGGTTTTAGCCGGGTTCGCCACGTCCGGTGACTTCCTGATCGGCGCCCGGGTGCTGCAGGGCGTCGGGGCCGCGCTGGTGCTGCCGTCCACGCTCGCAGTGCTCGCCGCCGACGTGCCGCCGGCCTCCCGCCACCTGGGTGCGGGCATCTTCACCGCATCGATCGCGCTGTCGCTGGCGTTGGGCCCGGTCGTCGGTGGCGCGCTGGCCGAGCACTGGCACTGGAGCTGGATCTTCTTCCTCAACGTCCCCGTCGGGATCCTGACGATGGTGCTCGGGGCACGGACCATCGGGCGCTCGCGCGCGGACGGTCAAGGGATCGACGTCGCCGGGCTGGTCACCTCCACGGTGGCGATGACCGCGCTCACGTACGCCTTGATCGAGGGCAACGCGAAGGGCTTCGGATCACCGGACATCCTGGTCGCCGCGGTGCTCGCGGTCGTCGGCGGTGCGGCGTTCGTCGTCGTCGAGCGGGTGGCGCAGGCGCCGATGATCGACGTGACGCTGTTCGCGAACCGGGTCTTCAGCGGCGGCACGGCCGCTCAGGTGCTGTGGGGCCTCGGGATCAACGGCGTCTTCTTCTTCACGTCGCTGTTCCTGCAGGACGTCCTGGAGCTCAGCCCGACCGTCGCCGGAGCGATGTTCGTTCCGCTGGCGATCGGGCTGGTGGTGTTCGTGCCGGTCTCGGCGCTGCTCGCGAACCGGGTCGGCGTCCACTGGACGGTCGCGAGCGGGATGGGGCTGATCGCGGTCGGCTTGGTGTGGGTCTCGTTCGTCGGCCGGGGCGACGCCGCCTCGATGCTGCTGCCCGGCCTGGTGCTGATCGGCGTCGGCTCCGCCCTGACCACCCCGCTGACCTCAGCGGTGCTCGAGGTGGTGCCGGAGGCGAAGGCCGGCGTGGCGGCGGCGGTGGTCAGCGTGTCCCGGGAGGTCTCCGGGGTGCTCGGCATCGCGCTGGTCGGCGCGGTCGTCGCGACCCGCGAGGCGGCCGCGGCGGACGAGGGCGCGGCGCCGGTCGACGCGTTCGCGAGCGGTTACGCGCTCGGACTCTGGGGTGCCGCAGCGCTCACCGTGCTGGGTGGCGCGATCGCATTGGCGACGCTCCGCCCGGTGCCGGTCGCTCCAGAAGCTCGTGTGCATTCCCTCCAGCCCTAGCCCCCGCGATCGCACACGCACTACCGGGCCACCCTTACCAGGCAGTCCGGCCCGCAGGGAGTCGGCTGCCCACGCCAGCCGCGCGCCCGAAGCACCGCGGCCACCTCGGCGGCTACCTCGCAGGGACGGGTATGGACGTCCTCCCAGCCGTACCGCAGCGTCATGTCACCACGCACCGCGGAGACGTTGTCGCGTCGCATGTCCCGCCAGGCGGCTTCCGCCGGCCGATGGACAGCGCGTCCGTCCAGTTCGACGGTCGTGTCGTAGTCGTCGTAGTGGACGTCGTCCCGCGTCTTGCCGATCCCTCTTTGCCGCGTTCCCGGCGGAATGCCGTGGGCCTGCTCGACATCGACCGGATACTCCCGCTCGAGCACCGAGTGAGCACCCCCGCTGACATCGGCGGCAGCTGCGAGGATCTCGTTTCGGCGGTGGAGACCGGGCCGGGTACGTGCCAGCTCGGCAACGCGGTGGAGCGCGGCCGGGGACCGCTGCACCAGCTGGCCAGAACGGCAGTGACGTCCGAGACGCGGTGCGCCCGATGGCAGAGTGCCAGGGCTGTCTCCGCCAACTCGGTGCGCGGCGGCGAGCCGACCGACCGGAGATCGATTCGCGTCCGGTGCACGATCAACCCCCGACGCGACCGCACCCCGCGGGTGAACGGGACGGTCATGTGGAGCGCAGTGGTGCGCGCATCCGGGACCAGACCCCACAGCGCACCCGCTGTGTCATGGCTGAGCAGCGAGTTGGCGCCCGCGTACAGCAAGCCCGCCCAGCAGATCGTCGGGATGGGCAGCGGGCCGGTGAAGGTGACCACGACACCGGGCAGCGGGCGTTGCCATCGTCCTCCAGCGATCTGCGCGCTGATCGCGGCGTCGGTGAAACCCTGCGCCAGCAGCTGAGCGCGGGAGACCGCCCTCTCCTGGCGGCGAAGCAGGCCGCGCCACGCCGCAGGCGCCAACGGGTCCATCGCGCCACGGTGGCCCGGTCGCAGGCGCGCCGGTAAGAGGGAAGCGGCGCGCTGTGGACGACGGCTGGGCGTGTGTGCATTCGCATGACCTGGGGGTCACGCGAATGCACACGCGCTCAGACGCCGAGCCCCGCCGCGAGTACGGGCCAGGACGCCTTGAGCTTCTGCTCCCAGTACGGCCACGCGTGCACGCCGGTGTTGCCGAGATCCGTCGTCACCGGGATCCCCGCACTCCGCAACTTGGACGCCAACGCGTTGTTCGCCGGCGCCGCGACAGCCTCCAGCAACGTCGCGTCGAGCGGAGCGTCACCGGTTTCGGATCGGCCGTTGCCGCACGACAGGAAGAGCCGCATCCCCCGCAGCTTGGCCACGTTCGACGCCGGGTTACGCGCCGCCCAGCCGAAAACGTTCAACACCGGGCTGCCCCACATCTGCGCGGGCAACTCCCCCGCCCGCAGCACCATCGCCTGCACCAGCGCGGGCGCACCCGGGAAGAGCGTGTCCACCAATCCGCTGTACGACGCCGCCGCCTGGAACCGCCCGGGGTACTGGAAGGAGTACGTCAACGCGCCGTACCCGCCCAGCGACAGCCCGGCGATCGCACGGTTCGGTCCGGCGCGGTAGCCACGCTCCAGCAGTTGGAACAGCTCCACCATGTGGAACGTCGCCCACTTGCGCGGCTTCGACGAACCGCCGAACAGCCAATCGGTGTAGAAGCCGGCCAGGCCGTCGCTGGGCATCACGACCAGCACGTTCTTGTCCGCGGTGAACGCCTCGACGTCGGTGTAGTGCGTCCACGACCGGTAGTCCTGCGGCTCGCCGGCACCGTGCAGCAGCCAGAGCGTCGGCCAGGTGGCGGCCGGTTGGGTCGCCCAGTCCCGCGGCAGCAGCAGCCGGGTGGAGACGTTCCCGCCCAGCGCAGGCGAGTGGATCGTCAAGTCCACGGTCCGGCTGTCCACGAGGGTCTCCGACACGACGTACGCGCCGTCGTCGGCGCGCGCCCCCGAGCCGATGATCAACCCGGGCCCGGCGGCGCGGACCGGCGCCGCAACTCCGACCAACGCGAGCCCCAGGACGATGGCGAGGAAGGCCCTCCCGACGCTCCTCACAGTGGAATGTTCGTGTGCTTGCGGGCGGGCATCGTCTTGCGTTTCGTGCGCAGCATCCGCAGTGCCTTCGCCACCTCGATGCGGGTCTCCGACGGTGCGATCACCGCGTCGATGTAGCCGCGCTCGGCGGCCTCGTACGGTGTGCACTTCTCGGCACGGTAGGCATCCACCAGCGTGCTGTGGACGGACTCGTAGTCACCCGCCGCCACGGCTTCCTGCAATTGCCGCCGGAACAGCACGCTGACCGCCGCCTCGCCGCCCATCACCGCGATCTCGGCGGTCGGCCACGCCAGGTTCGTATCGACCCGGTAGTGCTTGCATCCCATCGACGCGTACCCGCCGCCGTACGCCTTCCGGACGATGACGGTGACCATCGGCACGGTCGCCGTCGCGTAGGCGAACGACAGCTTCACGCCGCGCCGGATGATCCCGCCCCGCTCCTGATCGAGCCCCGGCAGATACCCCGGAACGTCCACCAGGGTCAGGATCGGGATGTTGAACGCGTCGCAGAACTGGATGAACCGCGCGCCCTTCTCCGACGCGTCGATGTCCAGCGCCCCGGACAGGTGCAGGGGCTGGTTGGCCAGCAGGCCCACGGTGCGCCCCTCGATCCGGGCCAGCCCGACCAGCAGGTTCGGGGCGAAGGCGGCCTGCATCTCCAGGAACTCGCCGTCGTCCACCAGGTGGCGGATCACGGTCGTCATGTCGTAGAGCCGATTCGGCTCGTCCGGGATCACCGCGTTGAGGCCGAGGTCCTCGGCGTTCATCTCCAGCTCGGTGTCGTACGCCCAGTCGGCCGCTCCGAAATCCGGCGGCTCGTCCAGGTTGTTCGACGGCAAGTACGACAGCAGCGTCTGCACCCAGTCGAACGCGTCCTTCTCGTCGGCGGCGACGTAGTGCACGTTCCCGGCCGCCGCGTTGACCGCCGGACCACCGAGCTCCTCGAACGTCACCTGCTCGCCGGTCACCGCGCGGACGACGTCCGGTCCGGTGACGAACTGGTGCGACGTCTTCTCCACCATGACGACGACGTCGGTGGCCGCCGGCCCGTAGACCGCACCCCCGGCGCAGGGGCCGAGGATCAGCGAGACCTGCGGCACCACCCCGGAGGCCAGCCCGATGTGGTAGCCGACCTCGGCGTAGGAGGCCAGCGACGCCACGCCCTCCTGGATCCGGGCGCCGCCGGAGTCGTTGATGCCGATGATCGGGCAGCCGACGTCGATCGCCCGCTGCATCACCTTCACGATCTTCTGGCCGACGCGCTCGCCGACGCTGCCGCCGAAGATCGTGAAGTCCTGCGCGTAGACGCAGACCGGGCGGCCGCCGACGAGTCCGTAACCGGTGACGACGCCGTCGCCGTAGGACTCCCGGACGTCGGCGCCGTAGTTGCCTGCGCCGTGCCGGGCCAGCTCGTCCACCTCGACGAACGAACCCGGGTCGAGGAACGCCTCGATCCGCTCGCGGGCGGTGAGCTTGCCCTTGGCGTGCTGCTTCTCCACCGAGGCGATCGCGCCCTGCCGGGCGACCTCTCGGCGGCGGGCCAGCTCCGCGATTTTCGCCGCGGTGCCGGTAGCAGTAGTAGTAGTACGCGGCAGATCTGTCGTGGTCATCGGTCACTCTCCTCGGCGAGGACACCGTCGAGATGGCTCGCCAGCACGTCGAGGTTGGGACGGTCGATCAGCGACAGGTGGTCGCCCGGCAGCGGGACGACCTCCAGGTTCGAGCACCATTCGTCGAAGCCGAGGGCCTCGTCGGTGCGGAGGTACCGGGGGTCCTGGGCTGCGATGACGTCGGCCGGCTCGGTGGCCCGATAGAGGATCACGCGCCCGTCGTAGGGCTGGATCCGGTACCGCTCGGCGACCCGCATGTCCAGGTAGGAGTCCCGCTGGTGTTGGAGGATGCCCTTGCTCATACCGAGCCCGGCGTCCGCCATCAGCTTCATCAGCAAGTCGGTCTGGGCGATGTCGTCGAGCTCGAACAGCTCGTCGTAGGGGATGTCGACCTCGATGTCGTAGATGTCGCGCAGGTAGTTCAGGAACACCATCAGTCGGTCGGTGATCAGCTCCTGCTCCGACTTCCCCGGCTCCGGCGGCAGCGGCACGATCGTGTCGATCAGCGCCACGAACGCGACCTCCTCGTCGGCCGCCCGGAGCTGCTGGGCCATCTCGTAGGCCACGCAACCGCCGAGCGACCAGCCGCCGAGCTGGTAGGGCCCGTGCGGCTGCACCTCACGGACCAGCTCGATGTACCGGGCGGCCTTGGCTTCGATCGTGGTCAGCTCGTCGATCCGCTCCAGCCCGTACGCGGGCTGGTCCGGGTGCAGCAGACTGACCAGTTCCTGGTAGACGCTGCTCGGCCCGCCTGCCGGGTGCCCGAGGAAGATCGGCCGCCGGCTGCCCTCGGCCCGCAGTACCCGCAGCGGCGACGCGGAGTTCTCGTAGTACGGGCGCACCAGATCGGCCATCGCGGCGATCGTCGGGGTCGCGAAGAGCGTGTCGGCGTCGTGCGGCAGGTCCGGCGCCCGGGTGAGCACCAACTCGCGGAGACGTTCGGCCGCGGCCCGATCGCCGGGGAACACCTCGTCCATGCTGATGTCCTCGCGACCCACCACCTCCTGGACGAACCCTCGGACCATCCGCTCGGTGTGGTCGCGCCCCGCGAGAACCTTCCGCTTCGGTTCGCGGGCGGCCCGTTCCGGCAACCCGATCTCGGTCCCGATGTGGCGGACGAAGTCGTCCAGGCTCGCGCCCTGCAGCAGCAGACGAACCGGCAGTTGGACGCTGAAGTCCGCCTCCACCGCGTTCTTGGCCCGCACCGCCATCAGCGAGTCCAGCCCCAGCTCGGTCAGCGGGGTGTCCGGGTCCAGGTCGTCCGGGCGGTATCCCATGATGCCGCCGACCCGGGTGAGCAGCCGGTCGATCAGCGCGGACCACGCGTCGTCCGGCGGCAGGGCCTTGATCGCGTCGACGCCTGCCCAGTCCGCGACCGCGGGCTCGTCCACCACCGACAGCTCCGCCATCGCGTGCGCGAAGAACGGGATCTGCCCGACGCGCGGGAAGAGCGCTAGCACCTGGGCGGCGTTGAGCCGGGTCACGCCGGTGACCGCCCGCCCGGAGCCGAGCACCGCGGCGAGTGCCTCCATGCCCTCGGCCGGCGTAATCGGCTCGAGCAGCGCGTTGGTGGTGTCCTTCGCGCCGCCGACCTGGGCCCACGCACCCCACTGGATGCTGGTCGCCGGTAGCCCCTGCGCCCGGCGCCACTCGACGAACGCGTCCAGCCAGGCGTTCGCGGTGGCGTAACTGGCCTGTCCCGGCGAGCCGAGCAGCCCGGCGGCCGACGAGTAGACGAGGAACCAGTCGAGGTCGGCGCTGGTGGTGACTTCGTGCAGCCGCCAGGCGCCGGTGACCTTGGGCGTCCACACCGTGCGCAGCGTCTGCGCGTCGAGCGTCAGGACGGCCTGGTCGGCCAGCGTTCCGGCCGCGTGCACGACGCCGTACAACGGGAGGTCACCGGAGGTCGCGGCGGCCACCAGCTCCTCGGCGACGCCCGGCTCGGCGACGTCACCGGCGACGACCTCGACCTCCGTGCCACCGAGGCGTAGGCGCTCCAGCGTCGCGGCCACGTCCGGGGGCGCCGTGCCCCGACGGCTGTTCAGCACGATCCGCCGGGCACCGCGCTCGGCCAGCCACTCGGTGAGCAGCAGGCCCAGACCGCCGAGACCACCGGAGATCACGTACCCGCCCGGCCGTACCAGGGGTCGGTCGGTGGGTTCCGGAAGCTCCACCCGGGTCAGGCGAGCCACCCAGCGGCAGTCACCGCGCCGGGCGATCTCGGTGTCGGGGGCGCGCACGAGCAGCTCGGTCACCAGTGCTTCGGCGGAGTCCGCGTCGACCAGCGTCGCGGTCAGCTCCGGGTGCTCGACGCCGAGCACGCGGATCAGCGCCCGGACCGCCGCCGACCCGGGCTCGGGCACCTCGCCGTCGGCGACCGCGGCGGCGCCGGTGGTGGCCGTCCACAAGCGCGGGGCGGACGTCACATCGCTGAGCATCTGCGCGGCCCGCGCCACCATTAGCACGTGCTGCTCGACGTCGGTGCGGGCCGGCTCGTCCCCGGGAGTGGGCGCCGCGACCACGAGGACGTCGGTGACCTCCGGATCCAGGTCGGTACCGCGAACCACCTGCTGCCCGGCGTCGGCCAGGAGCACGGAAACCCGATCGGCGCGGTCGCCGGTGCCGAGCACCAGCCACCGCCCGGCCTTCTCCTTCGAGGACTCCGGATCGGAGGCCGCCAGCTCGGCGGGTTCCCAGGCGGCCTCGAACAGCTTCTCGGCCAGCGGCACCGGAACCGACCCGCGGTCGGCACGCCGCAGGTAGACGTCCCGGATCTCGGCGACTAGCGTGCCGTCGCCGTCGCGCACCAGCACCGTGCCGAGCGCGCCGGTCTCGCCCTGCGGAACCAACGTGACCTCGGCGCGGACCTCGGTGGGGAGCGGCCCGGTGAGCCGCAGCGCGCCGAGGCCGGCCGGGAGGTAAATCGTGTCGTCGGGTACGTCGTAGGCGAGTGCGGCGACGGCGAGCGTCTGCAGCAGCGCGTCGAGCTGAGCCGGGTGCGCGTGGTACCCGGCGGCGTTACCCGCCGCCTCCGGCAATACCACCCGCGCGGCGGCGCGTGCCCCGGCGGCCGGTGCGGCGCTGTCGGCGGGCGACGCACCGACGAGTGCCGCGTCCACCACGCCGCGGAACGCCGGGCCGTACGACTGCCCGGCGAGCGGGAAGCGCGTGTAGAGGTCGACGGCCTCGCCGTCCGCTCGCACCGATCCGGGATCCGCAAGCGGCGAGTCGGTCGTGGCGACGCTCGCCGTGGCGTAGCGGATCCACTCGTTCGCGGCCGAGCGACCCCAGACTTCGATCGTGCCGACGCCCGGGCCGGACACCGTGAGTGCGGTGGTGACCTCGGTGGACGGACCGAGCGGGAGAATCTGTTGCAGCTCCAGGTCGGTCAGCGATACCCGGGCCGCGGGCACACCGAACGCGGTGGCCGCGGCCGCCAGCGCCAGCTCCGCGAACGCCGCTCCGGGCAGCACGACGACGCCGTGCACCCGGTGGTCGGCGAGCCAGCCGACCGCTTCGGTGCCGACCTCGCCACGGAACAGGTGCTTCGCCGGCTGTCCCGGCTGCTCGACGTGCACTCCGAGCAGTGGGTGGACGCCGGCCGGCACCGCCCGACGCGGACGCGACGGCACCCAGTGCCGCCGGTGGCGCCACCGAGTGGTCGGCAGGTCCACCAGCCGCGCCGGCGGAATCCGCAGGTCGATCGGGACGCCGTGGGCGTGCAGCGTGGCGACGTTCGTCGCGAACGTGACGACGTCGTCGGTGTCGCGGCGCAGCGTCCAGGCCAGCACCGGGTCGCCGACGCCTGCAGTCTCGAGCGTCTGCCCGGTCGGCACGGTCGCGATCGGATGCGGCGAGATCTCGACGAACACGGTGTGGCCGTCGGCGGCGGCCGCGGCGACCGCCTGGGTGAACCGCACCGATCGGCGCACGTTCGCCGCCCAGTACTCCGGGTCGAACGCCGGCACGGCGCGGGGATCCGGCAGCACCGTGCCGTAGACCGGCACCTCGGGCGCCCGCGACGACAGTCCGGCAAGGCCAGCCCGGAACTCGTCGAGGATGCCGTCGATGATCGGCGAGTGCGCGGCGCCCTTGACGTCGATCACCCGCGCCGTGCGTCCGAGCGACTCCACGTGTGCGACGAGTTCGGCCAGCTGGGCACTGTCACCAGCCACCGTGCACTGGGTCGGCGACGCGTAGACCGCGACGCCCAGGCCCGGAAAGCGCGACGCCAGCGCGTCGACTTCAGCGGCGGTGAGCTCGACGACCGCCGTGCCGCCGAGGTCGCCGCCGTCGGACAGGATCCGCAGGGCACCCTCGACCATCAGGCGCGACCGCAGCGTGATCACCCGGACGCCGTCTTCGGCCGAGAGCGCACCCGCGACGACCGCGGCGGTGATCTCACCCATCGAGTGCCCGATCACGGCGGCCGGCTCGACGCCGTGCGCACGCCAGACCGCAGTCAGCGCGAGCTGGATCCCGAACGTCGCGATCTGGATGACCGCGAGGTCACGCGGCTTCTCCCCGTTCTCGACCAGCGCGGTGAGCGAAAAGCCGGCGTGGGTGCGGAACGCCGGATCGAGCGCGCGGACCGCGTCGGCGAACACCGGCTCCTCGCGGTACAGCCGCTGGCCCATACCGGCCCAGTGCGAGCCGTACCCGGAGAACACCCAGACCGGGCCCTTCGCCCGGGTCACCGGGCGGGCCGGCCCGGTGACGACGCCGGGCCACTCCTCGCCGGCCGCCAGGTGGCGCAGCGCCTCGACCATCGCATCCGCACTCGGCTCCGCCGTGTCGTTACCGGGTGCGCCGGCCCGCACGACGACCGCGGCGCGGGTCCGCGCCTGGCTCCGGTGGTGCGCCAACGTGGCCGCCACCTCGGCGGGCCGCGCCTGTCGTCCGGCGGGCGATTCGAGCCAGTCGGCGAGGTGCGCGGCCGACGCACGCAACCGGTCGGGGTTGGGGGCGGAGAGCGGCAGAACGGTGAGCGGCGCCGTGTCCGCAGCACCCCGGCGCTTCGTCCGCGGTGGCGGCGCGGCCGGGTACTCCTCGAGCACGATGTGCGCGTTCGTGCCACCGAAGCCGAACGCGGATACGCCTGCCCTGGCGACTCCGGCGTACCGTGGCCACGGTCTGCTGCCTGCGGCCACCGCGAGACGAAAGTCCTCGAACGGGATGTGCGGGTTGGGTGCGGTGTAGTGCAGGCTGGCGGGGATCCGGTTGTGGGCCATCGCCAGCACGACCTTGGCCAGTCCGGCCACTCCGGCGGCCGCTTCCAGGTGGCCGAGGTTCGTCTTCACCGAGCCGATCAGCAGCGGCCGGTCCGGTTCACGGCCCGCCCCGAGCGTCGCGCCCAGCGCCTGGGCCTCGATCGGGTCGCCGAGCAGCGTCCCGGTGCCGTGGGCCTCGACGTAGTCGATCTCGGTCGGGGAGATACCGGTGGTCGCGTAGACGCGCCGCAGCAGCTCGGTCTGGGCGACCGGGTTCGGGGCGGTGAGGCCGTTCGACCGTCCGTCGGAGTTGACGCCGGAGCCGCGGATCACGGCCAGCACCCGATCGCCGTCGCGCCGGGCGGAGCTGAGTCGCTTGAGGACGACGACCCCGCAGCCCTCGCCGCGGGCGATGCCGTCGGCGTCGGCGTCGAACGTCTTGCACCTACCGTCCGGGGCCAGTGCCCCGGCCTCGTCGAACGTCACCGTCACCGACGGGGACAGCAGCAGGTTGACGCCACCGGCGAGCGCGACGTCGCTCTCCCCCGACCGCAGGCTCTGACACGCCTGGTGCACCGCGACCAGCGACGACGAGCACGCGGTGTCCAGCGTGACGCTCGGGCCGCGCAGGTCGAGCAGGTACGACAGCCGGTTGCTGATGATCGAGAGCGCGGACCCGGTGGCGGTCCACGCGTCGATCGTGTCCAGGCTCGCGCCGGTGAGGTGGCCGTACTCGGTGCCGGACGCGCCGACGAAAACGCCGGTGGCCGTGCCCCGCAGGGTCTCGGGTGCGACGCCGGCGTGCTCCAGCGCCTCCCACGCGACCTCCAGCAGCAGCCGCTGCTGAGGGTCCATCAGCTCGGCCTCGCGCGGCGTGATCCCGAAGAACTCCGCGTCGAAACCGGTGACGTCGGCGAGGAAACCACCCCACCGAGTGGTCTTGGCGAGCACGGCTTCGTCGGCGGCCGAGCCGTCGCTGAACTGGTCCCAGCGGTCCTCCGGCACCTCCCGGACACCGCTGCGCCCCTCGGCGAGCAGCTCCCAGAACTCGGCAGGTGTCCGCACGTCCCCCGGGAAACGACAGCCGATTCCCACGATCGCGATCGGGTCGCCGGGATCGGGCCGGCCGGTCACCGGCTCGCCGGCGGCTCCACGGACCGGCGAGCCGGCAGCTGTGGCGACCGACGGGCTCGCGCTGTTACTGACGGACGCTCCGGACGCCAAGCCGCCCGCCAGCAGCGCGATCGTCGGAAACTCCCAGACCAGGGTCGGTGAGAGCGGCCGGGAGAGGATCCGCTCCAGCTCACCGATGATCGCGACGGAGTCGCGGGACGAGAGGCCGAGTTCGCCGAGCGGATGGTGCCGGTCGATGTCGGCGGGATCAGCGCCGGTCGCGGCCGCGATCCTGGCGACGAGCCACTCGGCGAGTTCCCCCTCGTTCAGAGGAGCACCGGCGTTCATCGAGCGACCGCCAGGGTGCCGTCCAGGTAACGGTCGCGGGTCGCGGACCGCGCGATCTTCCCGCTGGACGTCCGGGGGACGTCGTTCGGGTCGACCAGCACGACGTCGTGCAGCGGGACGCCGTGCCGGGCGGACACCGCACGCCGGATCGCGGTCCGGGCATCGGTCAGCGCCGTCTCGTCCGGGGTCGCATGCCGGGACACCTCCGCGACCACCACCATCGCCTCGCCGTCGGATGCGGAGACCGAGAACGCGGCCACCCGATGCCTGCCGACGACCGGGTGCGCCTCCTCGACCGTGACCTCGACGTCCTGCGGGTAGTGGTTCCGGCCGTCGAGAATGATCAGGTCCTTGATGCGGCCGGTGACGTAGAGGTCACCCTCGACCAGGACACCGAGGTCACCGGTGCGTAGCCACTCGCCGCCCTCTTCGGCCAGGACCGCACCGAACGTCTCGGCGGTGTCCTCCGGCCGCTTCCAGNTGCGTAGCCACTCGCCGCCCTCTTCGGCCAGGACCGCACCGAACGTCTCGGCGGTGTCCTCCGGCCGCTTCCAGTACCCGGCGGACACGTTCGGTCCGGACACCCAGATCTCGCCGATCCGGCCCTCGGGGCAGCGCTGCCGGGTGTCCGGGTCGACGATCGCGAGCCTGGCGCCTTCCGGGTTGTCGGGGCCGCCGCACGCCACCATGCGCTGCGCCCGGCTGGTCACCGCGGTGGTCGCGACGCCGTGCGACAACTGCTCGAAGTCGAACGTCTGCTCCCGGTAGGGCTCGTCGTACGCCCAGCACGCCACCAGCACGGTCGCCTCGGCCAGGCCGTAGGCGCCGGAGAGCACGTCACGACGTAAGCCGTGCGGCTCGAACGTCTCGGCGAACCGATCCAGCGTCTCGGCCAGCACCGGCTCGGCGGCGTTGATGATCAGGTCGGCGTTCTCCAGCCGGAGCCCGGCCCGCTCCTCCGCCGGGATCCGCTTCGCGCAGTAGTCGAACGCGAAGTTCGGCGCTGCGGTGATGCCGCCCGGGTAGCGGGAGAGCATCTCCAGCCAGCGCACCGGTCGCATCAGGAACGCCACCGGATCGGTGAACACCGCGGGGATCCCGTACACGACACCGCCGCACGCGGTCAGCACCAGGCCCATGTCGTGGAAGAGCGGCAACCAGCTGACCAGCGTGGACCGGCCGTACTCGGCGCCGTAGAGCACCGCGCCCTGGTGCGTGTTCGCCACGACGTTGCGGTGGCTGATCATCACGCCGGACGGCGTCCGGGTCGAGCCGGAGGTGTACTGCAGGTACGCCACCTCGTCCGGGTCGAGGTCGACCGGTGTGAATTCGGCATCCGCGTCGAGTCGGTCCGCGTCCAGCAGGACGACGCTGGACGCGAGGCCCTGCGCGTCGAGGAACTCCCGGACCGCCGGCTCGGCAGCGGCCGTGGTGGCGACGCCCGCGGGCTCCGCGTCGGCGACCACCGCGGCCAGCCGGTCACCGTGGCCGGGCAGATCCGGGGTGAAGAGCGGAACCGCGATCACGCCGGCGCGCAGCGCACCGAGGAAGCCGACGACGTACTCCAGCCCCTGTGGCACCAGCAGCGCAACCCGCTCGCCCCGCCGGACGGTCCCTTGCAACGCAGCGGCGACCGCGGTGACGCGCCGGTCGAGCTGCGCCCAGGTGAGCGTCCGGGCTACGCCGTCCGGGTTGGACAGGTAGTCGAGGAACGTGAGCGCGGGCTCGTCAGGAGTACGACCGGCCCAGTGGGCCAGGTGCGTGGGCAGCGGTGACATCCGGTCAGGGACCGGGGCCGCGGCGCTCGCGGCTCCAGCGGTGCGGGACATCGGGGCTCCCTTAGACGTGTGGCGCGGTACGGGGAAGACCGAAGAACACCCACAACCGATCGTTATTCTTTTCGCAGTTCGCGCAGATCATCGGACCGGTGGAGTGCGGTCACAGTATTTACGCCATCGAACACTGTCAAGGGCGAACGGTTCCTTGTCGACAATGCGGAAATGCGTACCGGTAGGATTGCGGGCGAAGCTATAGACATTCTGAGTGCAATTCACCGAGAAATTGTCATCGGCGACACAATCACTCACTGTTATGCTGGTCAGCCGGAGAGGGCCAGGTCATCGCGGGGTTCCCGACGCAGCGGCGGACCAGCGGAATCGCGGATGCACCCTTGATGAATCGTCGTTAACTTAGTTCTTCCGACTGCTGAATACGCCACCGACAATGGCGTTACCCACGGTTATGGGGCGCCCCGATAACCCTTATTTCTACCTTATCCGGGGAGCGCGAAACGGTTAGCGTGTTCCAGATTCGGGACGAGACGGGGCGCGTCGTCCCGGCTCAACCGGCCGGCCGGTGGCGATCGGCCTCGGTCCGTTCCACCCATGACCGCAGTTCGGCAGCGCGTTTCGCGTCGCCCAGCGCGGCGAGATCACGCGCCAGCCGGAGAGCGGAATCGATCGCGCTGGGATGTGATTCGCCGAACACCCGCTGGCGCCGCGCCAGGATCTCCTCGTCGAGCGCCCGCGCCAGGCCGACGTCGCCGAGCGCGTAGGCGTCGTCGGCGAGGGCGGTCGCGGCGGCCAAGCTCTCCGAGTGGTCCTCGCCGAGCGTCTCGCGGTGCCGACGGAGCAGATCGGCGTCGAGTTCCTGGGCGGCGTCGAAGCGGCCGAGCGTCCGCAGAGTCTGGGCCAGGCAGCGGGCCGCCCGCAGCGTGTCCTCGTGGTCCGGGCCCAGCCGGTCGAGCCAGCGCCGGTGCAACTGATCGGCCAGGTCGCGCGCAGACCGGACGTCGCCCCGCGCGAGCAGGACGTGTGCTGCCGACACCGCCGTGGTCCGCAGCCCCGGATTCGCGGTATGCGCCGGCTCGGCCGCGTAGAGGTGCGGCAGGAGGATCGTCCAGCTGGGCCAGCGGCGCGGATCGGTCGGGTCGCCGGGATCGGCGGCGGCCACCAAGGCGTCGACGTGTGCGCGGACGGCGTCCCGCCGGTCGGCGCCGAGCTGATCGCGCAGAATCGCCGCGACCAGGCGGTGCAGACTGACCACCCCGTTGCTGCCGTTCAGCGGGTCGCCGACCCGTACTCCGAACCGGCTCACGCGCTCGACCTGCACCAGGCCCAACCGCTGTAGCCGACCGATGCTGCGCTGCAGCACCGCGCTGCCGTCCGAGATGCCTTCCAGGGCGGCGAGCGGATGCAGCTCGGGGCCAGCCCCGGTCCGCCGCTGCATCCGCGGATGCATCGACGCGTCCGCCCCGGTCCACCCCGGCGGCACCGCCGCATCGGACCGGTGGTCGCCGTGGTCGGTCAGCACCGGGTCGGCCAGCCCGAGCAGACCGACCGGGATCGGCCGCGGCGCGAGGAACGCACAGACCCGGGCCACCGCCAGCGCGACCGGGTCGCGGGTAGCCAACCAGCTGGTCGCCGTCGCGATCGCGCCGGCCAGCGCGTGCGGATAGTTCACCGCGCGCTGCTCGTCGAGGACGTCGGCGACGTGCTGGGCGAGCTCGGTGAGGTAGTCGCCGGCGTGGGTGCCGGTCTCGGCGAGGAAACCCACCGCGAGGCCGACGGCGAGCGGAAGGTCACCGAGCACCGCGGCCAGCCGCCCCGCCTCCACCACGGTCAGCCCCGAATGGCGACGACGCAGCAGCTGGATCGACTCCGCGCGGCTCAGCAGCTTCACCTCGAGCGGAGTCGCCACCGACGCCCATCCGGACGTCCGCGAGGTGACGATCGTGTGCCCTTCGCCGCCGGGCAGCCAGGGCGCCAGCGCCTCGGCCGACTCCGCGTTGTCGCACACGACCAGCCAGTTGGAGTGTCGCCGCAAATAGGTCCGGGCGACGGTGGCCGCGGTGCCGGTGTCGGTCTCCGGGCCCACCAGCCCCAACCGCACGGCGAGCGCCGCGAACTGGTCGCCGATCAACACCGGCCGGTCGGCCGGGATCCACCAGACCAGGTCGTACTCCGATCCGAAGCGGTGCGCGTACTCCAGCGCGAGCCGGGTTTTGCCGACCCCGCCCATGCCGAATCGCCCCTCGACGGCCACTCGGCCGTCGGCCAGGAGCGCGGTCCGCAGCGCGATCAGCTCCTCGTCCCGGCCGACGAAGATGTCGTCCGGTGCCGGGACGTTCCAGATGTCCGGCCGGTGGCCGGGCAGCCGGGGCCTAGGGGCGACGACCGCGGGACCGCCTTGCTCGCGCGCGACCGTGCGGGCCAGCCGGTCGGCCGCAGCGGCCGCCGCGCCGACGCCGAGCACGGCCTTGACCAAACGATCCGCGGTTTCCACCGGCGGGGCGTCGAACAGCGTCGGACCGGAGACGCCGGACCAGGGCTCGGGCAGGTCGACCGGCTCCACCCGCACCGGGACGACGCGGCTGAGCAGCGGCAGATCCGGACGCTGTTCGTCGGCGTACTCGTAGCCCTCCAGCAGCGCGGACGAGAAGACCAGCACGATCCGGTCGGCGCCGGGCTCCTCCGCCGCGCCGAACAGCGCGTCCTGCACCGCTGTGACCAGCGGAATCCCGGTGTCCCAACGCCAGCTGACCAGCCGGATCTCGATGCTGTCGGGCTCTCCCGCGTCGGCGAGCCGGGCCGCGATCCACTCCGCCCACGGCCGATCCCGACCGACGTGCGTGATCACGAATCGCCGACGCGCGCTGCTCACGCCCCTCACCTCGATCAGATGCGGCACCAGAGGCCACATTGAGTGCAACTCTGACGTCTGAATGTAACCGGCCAACGCCCGTCCACACCTACGGACGAGACATCACCCGATCAGCAATCACAGCGACAATGCCCAGGCGCACCAGCAGTCATGCGCGAGCACAGTGGACGATCAGCGTCAGCCGGCGGTTCGCAGCAGCGGCAGGATCTGCTCGCCGTAGAGCTTCAGGAAGCGCGCCTGGTCCGGGCCCGGTGCGTGAAAGACCAGGTGGGTGAAGCCGAGGTCGACGTAGCGCCGGACCGCCGCGACGTGCTCGGCCGGGTCGTCGGAGACGATGAACCGAGACGCCGTGCGCTCGGTGGGCAGCGCGTCGGCCAGCCGCTGCATCTCGATCGGGTCTTCGACGTCGCTCTTCTCCTCCGGGGAGAGCGCGAGCGCACCCCAGTACCGGGTGTCTTCGAGCGCCTTCGCCTTGTCCGGATCGAAGGAGACCTTGACCTCGATCATCAGGTCCAGGTCAGCGACCTTCCGGCCGGCCTTCTCCGCGCCCTCGTGCAGCGCGGGCAGCAGCTTGTCGGTGTAGAGCTCGGGAGCCTTGCCGCTGGTGGTGATGTAGCCGTCGCCGATGCGACCGGCCATCCGCGTTGCCGCCGGACCCGAACCGGCGACGTACAGCGGCACCGGGCTGGCCGGCTTGTCGTAGATCGTCGCCTTGTCGAGCTTCCAGAACCGGCCCTCGTAGTCGACCCGGTCCTGCGTCCACAGCAGCTTGATGATCTCGATGGCTTCCTTGAGCCGGGCGAACCGCTCCTTGTTGTCCGGCCACTCGACGCCGAGCGGAACCTCGTTCATCGACTCGCCGGAGCCGACACCGAGGATCACCCGGTCGGGGTAGAGCAGGCCGAGCGTCGCGAAGACCTGCGCGACGAGTCCCGGGTGGTAGCGGAAGCTCGGGGTCAGCACACTGGTGCCCATCTGGACGCGCTCGGTGCTCGCGCCCAGCGCACCGAGCCAGGCCAGGGCGTTCGGCGCGTGCCCGCCGTCGTGCCGCCACGGCTGGAGGTGGTCGCTCACCCAGACGGAGTCGAACCCGACCTGTTCGGCCAGCACGGCGTAGTCGAGCAACTCACGCGGACCGAACTGCTCCGCGGACGCCTTGTACCCGAACTTCAGCACGTGCCGCTCCCTCCACTGCGCTACCCCGGCACACCCATCATGCCCCGCGCCGCACACAGCGGCCGCGCGGGCTCAGGCGTCGGCGGCCGTACTGGGAGACGGACCGAGCTCACCTGCGGCGTCGCGCTCGATCCGGTCGAGCACGACGTCGGCGATCGCGGTCAGGGTCGCGACCTGCTCCGCGGTGAGCCCGTCGAACATCAGCCGCCGCACGGTCTCCACGTGGCCGGGCGCCGCGGCCTCGATGGCGGCCCGGCCCTCCGGCGTGAGGACGACGAACGCGCCGCGCGCGTCGCTGGGGCAGTCTTCCCGGACGACGAGGCCGCGCTTCTCCATCCGGGCGAAGTGGTGGGACAGCCGGCTCTTCTCCCACTGGAGCGACTTGGCCAGCTCGGTCACCCGCATCCGGGCCTCCGGCACGTCCGTGAGGTTCACGAGCACCTCGAAGTCGGCGAGCGAGAGGTCGGAGTCGGCTTGGAGTTGCCGCGCCAGCCGGGCCGTGAGCTCGGACTGCATGCGCAGGTGCCGACGCCAGGCCCGCTGCTCGTCGGCGTCGAGCCACCGAGGTTCTGTCATGCACACCACTCTACCCGGGAATAGTTGACACGTCACCCAAGTTGGCGCTAGCGTAGTTGAAGCATCAACAAGTCGCACCACCAAGACCAGCCCAAGGAGCAAGCCATGACCGCCCCCGCTTTCACTCTCTCGGACCTGACCGGCGACTACACCCTCGACCCGGCCCACAGCCGGATCGGCTTCGTCGCCCGGCACGCGATGGTCACGAAGGTCCGTGGCGCGTTCAACGTGTTCGAGGGCAGCGCCGTACTCGACGGTGACAACCCGGAGAAGTCGTCGGCGAAGGTCGTCATCAAGGCCGCGAGCATCGACACGCGCAACGAGCAGCGCGACGGCCACCTCCGCACCAACGACTTCCTCGACCCGGAGACCTACCCGGAGATCACGTTCGTCTCCACCAGCGCCGTCGTGGTGGACGAGAACAACTACGAGCTGATCGGCGACCTCACGGTCAAGGGCGTCACGAAGTCGATCACGATCCCGTTCGCCTTCGAGGGCGCTGCGAAGGACCCCTTCGGCAACACCCGGGTGGGCTTCGAGGGCTCGGTGACGATCAACCGCAAGGACTTCGGCATCACCTGGAACGCCGCACTGGAGACCGGTGGCGTGCTGGTGAGCGACAAGATCGTGCTGGAGTTCGAGGTCTCGGCGATCAAGAACGCCTGAGCCGGGCGCGGGCGCTCCTCCGGGAGCGCCCGCCCGATACTTCTTCAGCCCGGACGGGTGGCGGAGGATGGGAATCATGGAACCGAAGGTCGACGTCCGCCGCTCCGCGTCCCGTGACCGGACGAAGATCGCGTGGCTGGACTCCAAGCACTCGTTCTCGTTCGGCACGCACTACGACCCGGCCAACACCCACCACGGGGTGTTGCTGGTCAACAACGACGACATCGTCCAGCCCGGCTCCGGCTTCGAGACCCATCCCCACCGCGACATGGAGATCGTGACGTGGGTGCTGCAGGGCTCGCTGGTGCACCAGGACTCGACCGGGCACTCGGGCGTCATCTACCCCGGCCTCGCCCAGCGGATGAGCGCCGGCCGCGGCATCCTGCACTCGGAGAAAAACGACTCCGTTCGAGTTCAGGGGCGGGTGGGCGGGGGGCGCAGGGCTGGAGACGCCGCCGGGGCCACCGGTCCGGTGCGGTTCGTTCAGATGTGGGTGCTCCCGGACACGCCCGGCATCGATCCGGGCTACGAGCAGCTGGAGATCGAGGACGAACTGCTGCGCGGCGGGTTGGTGCCGGTCGCCTCGGGAATGGCGAAGCACGACGCCGGGATCCGGATCAAGAATTCGTCAGCGGCCCTGTACGCGGCGCGCCTCCAGCCGGGATCTTCGGTGCGGCTACCGGAAGCGCCGTTCCTGCACGTTTTCGTGGCGCGCGGCGCGGTGACGGTGGAGGGCACCGGGCCACTCGCCGAGGGCGACACCGCCCGACTGACCGCTACCGGCGGCCAGCGGGTCACCGCGGCCGAACCTGCCGAACTACTCGTCTGGGAAATGCACGCCACGATCGGTGCTTGAGGAGGCCACGATGACCGTCGACCTGGCTGCGATCGAGAAGCAGCGCGATCTGCTCCGCGACACCTACCTGCTCCCGGCCGACCGGCGCCCCGCGTCGTCGGCTCGCGGGCTGCACCACACCGCACTGATCAGTAGCAGCGTCGAGCGGACGATCTGGTTCTACCAGGACCTGCTGGAGTTTCCGCTGACCGAGCTGATCGAGAACCGTGACTACCCCGGTTCGTCGCACTTCTTCTTCGACATCGGCAACGACAACCTGCTCGCGTTCTTCGACTTCCCCGGCCTGGACGTCGGGCCGTACGCCGAGGTGCTCGGCGGGCTGCACCACGTCGCGATCTCGGTCGAGCCGGAGCGGTGGGAGCATCTCGTCCGCAAGCTCTCGGACGCCGGCGTGGAGCACGTCGTCCACAGCGGGGTGTCGGTGTACTTCCGCGACCCCGACGGCGCCCGCATAGAACTCATCGCCGACCCCTTGGGCGAAATGTACGGCCAACACGTGCTGTGAGCGCAGCGCGGCCGGCGGCAAGGCCGCCGGCCGCGCTTTGCTTTTGTACTTGCTACGGCGCTGGAGCCCGCTCAGGGCGGGGCTGGCAGTCGAGCGGGCCGCAACCCAGTCGTGCCCCGTCGCGGGCGGGCCCGCGACGGGGCAGCCTCCCTGTGCGCCGTGACATAAGGGGGCCGTCATAAGGAGGCCCGCTCGCCTGTCAGCGTCGTCCTGAGCGGGCCGCCCACTACATCTCGAGTTCGCGTTCGATGCGGGCCAGCTTGTGGCGAGCCAGCGCGAGGTTCGCCCGCGACTTGTCGAGCATCAGGTAGAAGAACAGCCCCTTGCCCGACCGCGAGGTCACCGGGCGGATCACGTGGTACTGCGACACCAGCGTGACCAGGATGTCCTCGATCGGCTCGTCGAGCCGCATGAGCTCGAGCGTGCGCATCTTCGCGCGGACGAAGTCGGTGGTACCGGCCGCGATGATGTCGAGGTCGAGGTCGTTCACCGAGGAGAGGGTGCCCAGCGGCATGCCGCTGTTGTAGTCGATGAGCGCGATGCCCATCGCTCCCTCGATGTTCATGGCTTCCTTGAGCGAAGCTTCCAGGTTCATGACGTGTACTCCTGTTCGAGGTGGTTCGACCGGATGGGGGTTACTGCTGCCGCCGTGCTGATCGGCGGCGGGTCTGGGTAGCGCTCCGGACGCGGGGCGCGTGGGCGCCGCACGAGCGTCGACGGCGACGGACGCCGCGCCGGTCGCATCGGCGGTCGCGGCCGACGTCTCGGCCGCGTAGGAGGGGATCTCGTGCTCCGGCTGCGTCGAGCGGCGGCGGTGCCGTCCACGAGCGCGGGACCACCAGCTGTTGCCGTTCAGCGCCAGCCACCCGCGGCGCCCTCCGCGGCGTCCACCAGCGAGCCGATGCGATCGGCCAGCGCCCGAGCCTCCAGGTGCAGACGACCGAGGTTGGTCTCGGCCGTCGCGAGCACGGTCAGCACTGCGTAGCTGCCGGCCGAATAGGTGACGACGTAGCCGTAGGTCCCGCGCACCAACGCCTCCTGGAACCGACCGTGGCCGGCTTCCAACGCGATCCGCTCGCTCAGTCCGAGCGTGGTCGCCGACAGCGCGGCCATTCCTTCCGGCTGGACCCCGTGGGTGTCGTGCGCGATCAGTAGGCCATCGGCTCGGGACACGAGGCTGCCCGAGACGAACCGGACCCGATCACGCAGGGCCCGGATCTCGGTCAGCACTTCGTGCTCGACGTTGTCCACACGTCTCCCTTCCTGGCTCGATGGCACTCAGGCTCGAGGGCGTCGTCTGTTCGGCACCGCGGGTGCGGTGGGGTGGTCAGGAAAAGTCTTGGAGTGCGTCACGGACTCGCCGCAGGGACGAGACCGTCGGTGGATCGGCGTGGATCTCCGGTGGTGGTGACGCCCAGCGGGGAGCCGCCATCTCGCCACGTCCCGCGGAGGGCCCTGACGGCTCCTCGGCGCCCCGGCCCTGCTGGCTGGGGCGCACGACCCGCCCGGCCCTGCCCACGCGCTGGGGCAACGGTGGCAGCGGCGACAGTCCTTCCCCGGCCGCCGATGGCGTTCCCACCGGGCCGTGCGACGCGGGCGCCTTGCCGTTGAGCGGACCGGGCTGGTCGGTCGTCGGCTTGGTCTTCGCCGCCGCAGGCGCACCGATCGCCGGGCGGTACGGCGTCACCGCCGGACGGCCGGCGGCTCCGGTCGCCGACGGAGCCCGCAGCGCACCGATCGCCGCCAGCCGCCGCACCTCCAGCAGCGTCGCGAACGCGCCGCGCCCGAGCTGCCGCGCCAGCTCCAGCGGCGTTCGGCGGCCGTCGGCGTTCAGCAACAGCTCCCAGCGCAGCCCGTCCACCACGATCTGGTCCCGGGGCAACCGCGGCACCAACGCCAGCGGCGCCTCGTCGAACTCGGACGACGGGAACGTCGCGGTGAGCTGGTCCCGCCGGCGTGCGACCTCCCGCACCACCCGCTCGACGTCGACCCGCGGCGTCCCGCCGAACCAGGAGGCCTCGCCCGCGACGAAGCGCACCGCCGTGGGCTCCGCCTCGAGCGCGAAGTACGCGGCGTCGAAGAGCGCACTGTTGACGCACAGTTCCAGTTCGCCCTGGCTCAGGTACCCCTGGTCCACGAGCAGGGCGCCGACCCGTGCCGACGGTCCGCCGACCGTCCGCACCGACTCCCAGACGTCCTTGGACAACCGACCGGAGGCGGTCAGTACCGTGCCGATCCCGGGCGCCGCGTCCGCGTCGATGTGCGTGACACGGCCTTCCTGCAGGTAGAGCACTGCGCCCAGCGAGGCGTCGACGTGTAACGCGCCGGTCGCGCCGAGCGCCACCAGCTCACGCAGCGCCGCCTCGACCGCTGTCATCTCGGGCTCGCTGCGGCACGCGGAGGTCTCACCGCGGCATCCGCGGACGTCACTGCATCACCAGGTCGTCGGCGAGGCGTCGGAGTTCCAACCTCGCCATCGCCAGGTTGCTCTGCTGACGGTCCAGCCAGAGATGCAGGAAGAACCGGCCGTCGAACGCGGTGTGGACGAAGCGCAGCAGGTCGTAGCGGCCCTGGGCCGTGAGCACGATGTCTTCCCACCGCTCGGGGTCGGCGGCGGACGCACCGACCGGCCGCTCCGGCCCGACGAACGCCGAGTTGTCCCGTGCTGCCCGGACGACCTCGGTCGCACCGGCCGCCGCGGCGTCCGGGCCACCGTGCGGCCACTCCCCCACGGAACCGACGACGAGGCCGCTGGTGAAGTCGACGAGGTTCGCACCGCGCGCGCCGGCGATCGCCATCGCGCGCTGGAGACTCTCGTCAATTCCCGGCATCGCATGCCCTCCGTCACGGTGACACCATTCACCGCTCCAGGCAAACGGCTATTTCCGCAGCAGCAAGCCCCACCACCGCCGCCAGCGGCCACATCAAGCACCCTAGCGCGCAGTTAACGCTGCTTCCACTTGGCTTAACAAAACTTCGTCGGGTCGTCGGCGCTTCACAGCGAGGGATTACCAAGCGTTGCGCGTCAACTACGGAACGCCTTTATCGATCGAGCGTTCCGTACCCGCAGGTGGTGCGGCGATTGACCGCCGCGGTCGTCGACGCGCCACCCCGGGCCGCCTCCTGCACTCGCCGAACCGGCTGTGGCCTGCAATAATGCGGCGGCCTCCGAAGCGGTGGGTGCGCCCGGCAGGGCGACTCCGGCCCGCGTCGACCGCTTCGCACCCGCCCCCGATCAGGGGTCGAACGTAGCGAAAAGCGACCGTCCAATCAGTACAGAATGGTGCGTCGATTCGGTCAGCACAGCGCCCACCCGGAGCGCGGATCCCGCCGCTCAGGCCTTATCGCTCGGCATTTCGGAGCGTTCGGAATGGCACGGTTTCCCTTACGCTCCGGAACCGACGCAGGGAAGCGGAATGCGGTCGATGAATAACCGTCGAATATCGGGAACCTTTCCCGGCGGCCTTCGTTCCTGACCTCGCTCGTCCCGCCAGAGAGCGCCTTCGCGCCGGTGGACGCCGGTTCCATGGGCGAGGATGACTACGTGACTGCCTACCTCGCCCTGTTCCGCGGCATCAACGTGGGTCGCAACCAGCGCATCGCGATGGCTGATCTGCGCACCCTGCTGACCGGTCTCGGCCACTCAGACGTCGTCACCCACCTGCAGAGCGGTAACGCAGTGTTCCGCAGCGACCGCACCGATCCGGATGCGCTCGCCGCCGAGATCGAGGACGCCGTTACCGAGCAGCTGGGCCTCACCGTGCGGGTTCTGGTCCGGGACGAGGCCGACCTCCGCCGGGTCGTCGACGCCAATCCACTCGCGGACGTCGCCACCGACCCGTCGAAGCTGCTGGTCACGTTCCTCTCCGCGCCCACCGGCCAGGCCGAGCTGGATTCGATCGACCCCGCCACCTACGCGCCGGAGGTCATGGCGGTGGGCGAGCGAGAGGTCTACGTCTGGTACCCCGACGGTGTCCGCAAGGCGAAGCTCAACCCACCGTTCTTCGAGAAGCGCTATCCGAAGGACGCCCGGGCCGCCGGCACCGCCCGAAACTGGAACACGATCACGAAGTTGCTGACGATGATGACGCCCTGAGCAGCCGCGCGCCGTTGTCGTGGAGCACTCCGCGGAGCCAGTCGTCGCCCAGGTCGAGGCGGACCAGGCTCTCTACCTGGTGGGCGTACGGATAGGGGATGTTGGGGTAGTCCGACCCGAGCACGATCCGGTCGCCGAGGTCGCGCAGCCGGGGCCGCAGGTCGGGTGGGAACGGCGCCATCCGCTCGGTGAAGTCGGTGAACGTCATCGTCGTATCGAGGTGGACGTTCGGATAGGCGTCGGCGAGCGCCAGGAACTCGGCGTACTCCGGCGAGCCCAGGTGCGCGACGACCAGCGTCAACGTGGGGTGTCTGGCCAGCACCGCGCTGATCGGACCAGGACCCGTGTACGGCCCGGGCAGCGGCCCGCTGCCGCAGTGACACACGATCGGGATGCCCGCCTCGGCGAGCTGCCCCCACACGGCGTCCAACTGCGGGTCGGTGGGGTCGTAGGCACCCACCTGCAGGTGGGCCTTGAACGCCCGCAACCCACCCTCGATCCCCGCCCGGACGTAGTCCGCGGCGCCGGGCTCGGGAAAGAACGTGCCGGTCGGGACGCAGTTCGGCACGTCGCGCGCGAACTGCAACGCCCACTCGTTGAGCCAGGTCGCCATCGCGGGTTTGTGCGGGTAGAGGAGTGCGGTGTGCACGATGACGCCGAGTTCGCCCAGTAGCTCCAGCCGGGCCGCTTCGGCGAGCCGGTACTCGATCGGCCACTCCAGTCCGACGCTCGCCGGCAGCGCGTCGAAGTACGCCCAGACCTTGTGCAGTACGCGTTCGGGCATGAAGTGCACGTGTGCGTCGACGAAGCCCGGTATCCCGAGCTCGTCGCAGAAGTCCCGGAGCCCGGCGTCGGTGAGAGGTGCCACGCTCTCACTCTGCCGCGCCCCGGCGCACAGCGCCCGCAGTTCGCGCCGGAGCAGGAACTCCGGCGGACCGCCGCACCCGGTGCCGCCTGCGGCGTGCAGGCGGCACCGGCCGG